>CAYNRD010000118.1:0-6807 GCA_964399515.1 uncultured Mycobacteriaceae bacterium
AGCACAAGGCCTTGGAAATGACCCGCACCTCCGCCTGCGAGGTGGAGTATTGGCGCACCATCGACCCCACCATCATCGAGGGCAGTCGGGCCATGCGCCTGGATGCCTTCCGTCAGACCCGGGACTTCCTGATCCGGGAAATCGACCGCCGGTTTCCGGCCCCGCCGGGGACGGTCCCGCAACCGGCTTGACAGCGGGGGGGGCGGTCGGGCGTATACCGTGCTCCGCGGGCCGACGCCGTCGGCCGCTGTTCAGTGGAGCGCACAGATATCCCCATGGCGAAGGAAGACGTCATCGAGTTCCAAGGCGTGGTCGAGGAATTGTTGCCCAACGCCATGTTCCGGGTGCGCCTGGACAATGATCATGAAGTGCTGGCCCATACCTCGGGCAAGATGCGCAAGAACCGGATCCGGGTCTTGGCGGGGGACCGGGTCAATGTCGAAATGACCCCCTATGATTTGACCAAGGGGCGGATCACCTTCCGCTTCAAGTGACGGGTCCGGAACCGGTGCCCGGGCTGATCCTGGCCTCGGCCAGTCCCCGCCGGCGCGATCTGTTGGCGCAGATCGGCATCACCCCGGACCGGGTCGTCCCCGCCGACATCGACGAAACCCCCATGCCCCGGGAACGGCCCGGCCCCCATGCCATGCGCCTGGCCACCGAGAAGGCCCGGGCCGTGGCGGCGGGGCATCCCGACTGCGTGGTGCTGGCCGCTGACACCGTGGTCGCCCGCGGCCGGCGTATCCTGCCCAAGGCGGAGACCGAGGGCGAGGCACGGGCGTGCCTGGATCTTTTGTCCGGGTGCCGTCACCGGGTCTATGGCGGGCTGTGCGTGCTGGCGCCCGGGGCGGCGCCGGCGACCCGCCTGTGCGAGACCACAGTGGTGTTCAAGCGGATGAGCGGGGCCGAGATCGCCGGCTATCTGGCGACCGGGGATTGGCGCGGCAAAGCGGGCGGATATGCCATCCAGGGGCCGGCGGCGGCCTTGATCCGCTGGATGTCCGGATCCTATTCCAACGTGGTCGGCCTGGACCTGTTCGAGACCGCCAAACTGCTCACCACCGCCGGCGTGCCGGTTTGGAGGCCCGCATGACCGTCACCTTGATCGAGGATGAGATCGACGGGCTTCGCCTGGCGGCCCTGGCGATGGACGGCCGGGTGACCGACCTGGCGGCGGCGCCGGCCGACCATCCCGCCCGAACCGGGCTGATCGCCGTGGCCCGGGTGGCTGGCCGGGACCCGTCCGGCGGCGGTTTTCTGGACCTGGGCGACGGGGGGGCCGGGTTCCTGAAACGGGCCGGCCACCTGCGCGACGGGGACCGGCTGCTGGTCCAGGTCACCGCCGAGGCGCCGCCGGGCAAGGCCCTGCCGGTGACCGACGCGCCCAGTCTGGCCGGCGGCACCTGCGTGGCGACGGTGGGCGGCAAGCCGGTGCAGCTGTCCAAGCGGCTTGGCGATCGGGACGCGGACGATTGGCAGCGGGCGCTTGAGGGCGTGGCGGGCGAGGGGGTTGGGCTGATCCTGCGGTCCAACGCGCCCGAGGCCGGGCTGGAGACCGTCCGGGCGGAGGCGGCGGGCCTGGTCGCGTCCCTGCGCGCGGCGCTGGACACGGCCCGGTCCGGGGCCCAGCCGGGGGTCGTGCTGCCGGCCCACGGCCTTGGCGCCGGGTTGGTCTTGAATGCCGGGTTGGGTGACGTGCCCAGACGCGCCGACCCGGCGGTCGATCTGGCGGCCCTGGTGGCCGAAAGCCTGGCGCCGGTCACGGCGCTGCGCGCGGGCGGTCTGGTGCGTTGGGGCACCACGCCGGCGCTGACCGCAGTGGATGTCGATCGCCACCGGGCCAAATCGGTGACCCGCGCCAACACCGATGCGGCGCTGGCGGTGGCCCGCCGGTTGCGCCTGGCCAATCTGGGCGGCCTGGTGGTGGTTGATTTCATCGGCTTCGGCGCCGACGGCGCGGTGCGGGACGGGGTCGCGACCCTGGCCCGGGCGACCCGGGGCGATCCGGGAAACACCGACGTGACCCCCAGGCCCAGCCGGCTGGGCCTGGCCGAGTTGTCCCGAACCCGGCGCGGCTATGATCTGGCGATGGCGGCCCGTCTGGCCGGCTGGCCGCCGCCTGCAACCGCCGAGGAGGCATGACCATGGCCGAGGATCCCACCGTGCCGTTCAAGCCGCCGCGCGGAGCCGGCCGATGCCCCACCTGCGGCAAGCCGACCCAAGCCAACACCCGGCCGTTCTGCTCCCGCCGCTGCGCGGATCTGGATCTGGGCCGCTGGCTGGACGGCAGCTACCGCATCGAACGGGCCGCCGACCCCGAAAGCGACGACTTCGACGCGCTGGAGCGGTCCAGCGACCAGGACCAGTGACGCCACAAAAAAACCGATGGACAGGCAGACGCGGCGTTTCCTATACACACGGCTCCCCGCGCGGCCCAGGTAGCTCAGTTGGTAGAGCAAGGGATTGAAAATCCCTGTGTCGGCAGTTCGATTCTGTCCCTGGGCACCACGTCCTCAAGCAGCGAAGCGGTAGGACGAGCAAAAATATAGCCTCAAGCAGCGAAGCGGTAGGACGAGCAAAAATATAGCCTCAAGCAGCCAAGCGGTAGGACGAGCAAAATATAGCCATTCGCTCCTGCGTTTTGAGAGTTCGAGCTTTCACTCTCGGGGCGCACCATCGCGCCGCCAAAGCCGCGCTTGGCCTTACCGTTTCAGCAATGTGTCGATCACGCGGTTGGTGTCGGCCAGGCGGCCGGCCAGCATGCGGATCATCGCCTTGTGCACGGCGTGGGCGATGTCGGGGTGGCTGGCTTCCAGCCGGGCCAGCGCGTCGCCGGTCAACCGGTGCACGACCGCGTCCGTGCGGGCGATGACCGAGGCGCTGCGGACGGCCCCGGTATAGAACGCTACCTCCCCCACCACGGCGCCGGGGCCGGTGCGGCGCAGGCGCCGGCCGTCGGGGCCGTCCAAGACCACGTCCAGCCAGCCATCCTCGATGAAGTACAGCGCATCGCCGGCATCCCCCTGGGTGATCAGCGGGGCGCCCGGGCTCACCCGCTGGCGGACCAGCACCTGGCACAGGGTTTTGCGGGCCGTGGCATCGGCCGCGAACCCGTCCAGGAACCCGTCCTTATCCGGGCCCGGGCCCGGGTGGGTGGGACGCAACCGTGCCAGCACCCGGCCCTCGGCCCATTCCAAAGCCCGGTCCACATCCGTGAACTGGGCGAAGCCGGCGGCGACCGGCCCCTCGACATCGTCCCGGCACAGCCGCGCCCGGCCCAGAACCTGGGCGACCGCCGGCGAGGCGCCGCACACCGCCACATCCACTCCCCGGGCGGTGGCCCGGTGGCGCAGCTTGTCCAGCCCCATGCTGGCGGAATGGTCGATCGCCTGCAGCCGCTCCAGGTCAAGGATCACCATGTCCGGCCCGGCGGCACCGTCCAGACGGGCACGGATCCGGTCGTAAAGGCGATGGAAACTGCCGAAGAACAGGGTGTTCTGCAGGCCGATGACCAGGATGCGATGGCCGTTGTCCCGAAGCAGCGCCGCCTCCCGCGCCGGTCGGCCGACGGTGGAGTACAGGTTGGCGCCCTCCCGTGTGTAGGCGATCACCGGCAGGCGGGCATAGCCGACCAGGAACCGGACCAAGCCGATGACCACCCCGGCCGAAATGCCGATCAGCGGGCCTTGGGTGATGGTCAGCGCCACGATCACCAGCACGATCCCATAATCTTGCCAGGGCATGCGGGCGCGGTCGGTGACCAGCCACTGCCACAACAGGTCCAGGCCGATCCAAATCGGGATCGCCGCCGCCACCACGATCGGGATCGTCCCCAGCACCGGCCCGGCGACGGCCAGTGTCGCCAGGCAGGCGGCGGCGACCCCGGCGGCCCCAGCCCGGCCGATGCCATGGGGCCGGGCGGTGATCCGGTGCAGGGCCGAGGAGTGGTAGCCCGGCAGCGCCCCGAGCCCGGCCGCGGCCAGATTGGCCAGGCCGGCCGCCCGCAACTCCCGGTCCGGGGACAGGTCGGTTCGGGCGTCCCGCTCCATCAGCGCCATGTTCATCATCACATTGACCGCCGAGACCAGCCCCGCCGCCGCCAGGGCCGGGGCCGACGCCAGCAGGGCTGTGCCATCGACCGCGCCCGAGGCCACCGCCGACCAGGCCTGGGCCGCCGGGGCCCAAGGCATCGCCCCCTGCGCGGCCCCGCCGCCGATCAGATCGCCGACCACGGTCGGCGCGACGCCGAGCGCCAGACACACCCCATGATAGACAAGCGCCCCGGCGACGATCGCCAGCACCAGGCCGCCTGGCCGCGTGCCCTGGGCCGAAACCGCCCACATCCCCGCCACCAGCGCGACGGTGAAGCCAAGGTCCAGCCCCCGGGCCGGCGCCCAATCGCCAGCCAGGAGGCTGACCCGGACCATGGCCAGGCCGGCATCCATCAGCACCACCCCGACCGCGCCGAAGAAGCCGCCGATCACCGGATGGGGGATCATGGCCCCGATCTGCCCCAGGCGCAGCGCGCCCACGGTCAGGAACAAGAGGCCCAGCCCGCCCGCGACCAGCAGGATCGCCGCGAGCGCGGTGGCCTGGGCCTGGACGGGATCGGCGACGATCCGGCCGATTTCCGGCACGGTCACGGCCAGGAAGGCCACCGGTGCGTTGGCCACCACGATGATCGTGCCCGGATAGGGGCTGGCCAGCGCGCCGACCGATGCCAGCACCACCATGCCCAAGAGGGACGCCGCCAAGCCCGCCGGCAACAGGTCGGCCAGCGGGCCCGTATAGACCAGGCTGGCATAGGACACCGCGGTCAGTGCGGCGGTCAGCCCGGCGGTGGCGGCCCGGGTCAGGCCGGGCGGCCGGGCGGCCATGGCGGTCAGTTCCCGTCCGGGCCGGTTCCTGCGGGCGCGGTCACGCCCTTCAAGGTGATGATCTCGATCGCGACCGCATGGGGCAGGCTGGGGTCGCCGACGAATTCGGTCAGCGTGCTCTGCTTGTCCGGGCAGCCACGGAAATCCCAGACCAGGGTGGTCAGCTGCATGGGTTCGATGGCGGCGTGGCTGGGGTCCACCCGGTGGTCATGGCCCGGATAGGGCAGGAACCCGGACCGGGCGATGACGCCATCGCACGCGCCGCCCCGCCGCCGGACCAGCAATTCCGTCACCAGCCACTCACCGCTGGAATTCAGCACCTGGACGGTGCCGAAATCCAGGATTTCGGCCGGCAGATCGACGGTGTGCTGGTCCCGGCATTGGCGCTGGGCGGCGGGCGTGTTGCCACCCGCCTGCAGGCAGGCCAGGAACGGTCCCGGATCGGCCCCGTGGGCGGGCTCCGGCCCCAGCCAAAGCCCCGCCGCCAAGACAACCCCCAACATCCCGACCCCACGCGCGTGCATGCCCGACCGACCCTTTCAAACGCCGTTTGCCACCGCAGCGTTCCGCAAAGCCCGGCCGGACGCAAGCCCCCTGGGGCGCCCTACAGGGTCCAGCTGTAGTCCAGCGGGATGAACCGGTAGCCGCCCTGGCCGGTCCTGGCGATGTGGCCGACGCCCGGAAAGGCGAAATGGTAGCCGTGGACCAACAGGCGGTCGGTCGCCGCCATGTCCAACAGCCGCTTGCGGGTCTCCACCGCCTGGTCCTTGTCCAGATCGGTGTTCCAGTGCCAATCGGGATGGGCCAAGGCCGGGCCGGAGCCGATCACGCTGTCGGCCAGGCACATTAGGCTTTGGTCGCCCGAGGTGACCAGGAAGCCGATATGGCCCGGGGTGTGGCCGGCGGCGGGAATCGCCCGGATGCCGGGAGCGATCTCACCGTCCATGGCGATCCGGTCGGTCTTGTCCTCGACCGGCAGCAGGTTGTCGCGCGCCTTTTGCACCAGGGCCGGAATGCGGCCTTGGCCCGTGGTCAGCTTGGCCTCATCGGTCCAGAAGTCCCATTCCACCTCCGGCATGGCGTAGGTGGCATTGGCGAAGCGGGGGGCGTTCGCCTCCTCGTTCCAGACCGCCCAGCAATGGTCGGGGTGGCCGTGGCTGATCGCCACCCGGTCGATGGAGGCCGGCTCGATGCCGGCGGCGCGCATATGGGCGGTCGCCTGCCCGGTGGTCGGCTGCACCTCCCGGCTGCCGCCCGCTTCCAGCAGGACCCGGCGCCCGCCGCCCTCGACCATCAGGGTGTTCAACTGCACGCTGATCGGGCCATCAGCGATGTGCCAGGCCTCCAGTTCCGCCAGCAGCTCCGCCTCGGGCACGTTGACGCCCAACCAGCGGGTGGACGGCAGGATCGCGACCCCGTCGCTGACCACGGTCAGGGTCAAATCCCCCATGCGGAAGCGGAAGAAGCCGGGCGCCTGCACCAGCGGCGTTTCCGCGGCCACGGCCAGCTTGGGTGCCGCGGGGACGGTCAGCGCACCGGCGGCGCCGGCGGCGCCCAGGCCGGCCAGGGCCGTGCGGCGGGACAGGGTGGGGATCGCGGGCATTTGGGTGTCTCCTCTCTCACTCTCTATTGCGTTTGAAACTTTTTGTCGGGCGGAGCCTAACAAACCCCGCCCTGGTCCCGAAACCGTTGCGCGGGTGCGGGGCCAGATTTCATGGTGGCGTCACATTCGGATCGGGGCGGGGGAACGGCCATGGCAAACGGGCTGGGCGGGTGCGAGATCGCGATCATCGGCGGCGGCATCGCGGGTGCGTCCGCCGCCTGGACCCTGGCCAGCGTCCTGGGCGACGGGTCCGCGATCGTGCTGTTGGAGCAAGAGGACCAACCCGGCGCCCATGCCACCGGCCGGTCCGCGGCCCAGTTCGTGGAA
>CAYNRD010000119.1:0-6791 GCA_964399515.1 uncultured Mycobacteriaceae bacterium
GGCCTTGTAGAAGGCGTTGCTGGCCTCGGCCGTGGAAAACCCCGCGTATTGGCGGATCGTCCCGGGCCGGCCCGCATACATGCTGGCGCGCACGCCGCGCTTGTAGGGGGCGAAGCCGGGCAGATCAGCCTGGCTCAAGGCGCCATCGGTGTAGAGGGGCCGAACGGCGATTCCCTCCGGCGTCGGCCAGACCAGATCGGCCGGGGTCTTGCCCTTCAGTTCCTTCTCGACCAGGGCATCCCAATCGGCCAGGCGGGCGGGCGGAAATTCGGGCTGTTCGGGCATTGGCGGTTCCTGACGGGCACGGGTTTTGTGGCCAGTTTAGCGCCTCCGGCCCGCCGGGGGAACGGTCAGGGGTTGGTGCCGCGGGCCAGCCCCCGGCCCGGCAGGCGCGGCTGGAACCGGTCCCGGAACAAGACCAGCCCGACATAGCCCAGCCACAGGGCGGGCAACAGCAAGAACGGCGTGACCAGGAACGGAAGGGAGCCCAGGGTGGACAGGCACCACAAGGCCAACAGCAGCTCGGGGATGCCGGTGGGGCCGGCCTAGCGCGCCCGGGGTGCCGCGGCGGGCCCCTCGACGCCGCCCGATTTCGGCGTCCGCTCGAACGGGGAGCGGTGTCCCGCCCACGCCTCCGCCACCGCCTTGGAGTTGTTCAGGCTGAGCCCGGCATAGAAGCTGAGCAGGATCGGCGGGCAGCGCGCGATCCGGCCCCAGGACATGCCCATCAGCACCCGCTGCAAATACAGGCTGACCCCGACCCGGGCCAACAGCACCAAGCCCAAGGTGATGTTGCCGACCACCCCAAGGGTCAGCGGGTTGGCGGCCCCCAACAGCCCGGCCAAGGGCCCGAACACCATCAGGATCAGCGCGTACACATACACTACGGTCTGGATCGGGTGTATGCTGGCGGCCAGCTTGTGCATCACTGGCCAGTCCGACCGCCAAATGGACGGGATCAGGCGCCGGGCGACCTGGGTCGGCCCCTTGGTCCAGCGGTATTGCTGGGTGCGCCAGGCGGCAACGTCCTCGGGCAGTTCTCCCTGCACAGCCACGTCCGAGCGGTAGACCGCCGTCCAGCCGCGCAGCTGCGCCCGGTAGCTGAGGTCCAGATCCTCGGCCAAGGTCCGGTCGGACCAGCCGCCGGCATCCTCGATCGCCCGCCGGCGCCAGATCCCGCAGGTGCCGTTGAAGGTGATCGGCAGGCGCAGGGCCGACCGCGCCGGCTGCTCGATCCGGAAGAACAGATCCAGGCCCAGGGATTGGGCCCGGGTCAGAAGCGTGTGATCGGCGTTCAGATGGGCCCAGCGGGCCTGGGCGAAGGCCAGGCGCGGGTCGTGCATCAGGGTCGGCATCATCCGCTTCAGAAAATCGGGTTCGGGTACGAAATCGGCATCGAAAATGGCGAAGAAATCGGCCGTCGAGGCCGCCACGCCCGCCTGCAGGGCGCCGGCCTTGAACCCGGTCCGCTCGGTCCGGTGGATCAGGCGGATCGACACCCCCTCGGCCCGCAACTCCTCGACCAGGCCCGTGGCGATCGCGGTGGTCTGGTCGGTGGAATCGTCCAGCACCTGGATCTCGAGCGCATCCCGGGGCCAGTCCAGGGCCGCGGCGGCCCGGATCACTCGCCGGACCACATGGGCCTCGTTGTAGAGGGGCAGTTGCACGCAGACCGTTGGATAGCCGCTCGGGTCGGCGGGCAGGGGCAGGGCCGCCTGGCCCCGCAACCAGGCCTCATACCGGCGCCGCGTCCATAGGAACAGCCCGGCCAACGCCAACGGGTGCAGCATGAACAGGCACAACACGGCCATCGACAGCAGCAGCAAGCCGAACGCGGCCTGGGCAAGGATCACGCCCAACACTTCCATGAACCAATCTCCAGACGGCGGAAAAATGACCCCGAACAGCGCCCATCCCGACCCGTGCGCACTGTGCGCCCGCGCACAGGGCCCTGCGGTTTCACATGTCACTTCCCCGTGACCGCGCCCCGGCAATGCTTCGGCAATGTAACGTTTTGTTGAACGGCCATTCCTTCGGAAATGATTTGGCCATATCAAACGCAACGATAAGCAACACAGATGGCCATTTTTGGGCCGGCGCCGATTGGAGAGGACACACATGGACCCCTATAAGAAAGAATGGGTTGGTACCCTGGTATTTTTCGGGTTGTACCTCTTGATGGGGCATACGGCGATATGGGCGTTGCTGTTCGGGATCGACAATGACTTCCGCATCCTCGGCTTTCCGGCGCATTTCTTCCTGGTTTTGATGACTGGCTGGTTCGGGGTCCTGGCGGTGTCGATCGCCTGGAACCGCTGGGCCGATCGCCTTGATGAGGAGATCACCTCCCAAGACGCCAAACCCGACGACCGCTGAGCGAAAGGCCGGCCCCCATGGCAACCAATGACACGACCGTCGATCTGGCCAACGCCCATCTCGACAATCTGGTGCTCGGCATCGCGGTCTGCGGCGGCGTGTTCGCGCTGTATTACGTGGTCGCGATCCTGTCCCGGCGCGCCACCCATGACACCGCCGACCTGTACGTGGCCGGCCGCACGATCGGGCCACTGGTCAATTCGCTGGCCGCGGCCTCGACCTGGATGAGCGTCGCCACCTTCCTGGGGGCCGTGGCGCTGATCCAGGTCCTGAACATGCCGTTCGTCTATATGTGGTCCCAGTTGGTGTTGTCGGTGCCGCTGTTGGTGCTGTTCTACGGGGCGTTCATGTGGCGCTTGGGCATGTACACCCCGGTCAGCTTCGTGCGCGCCCGCTATGGCGACGGGTTGGGCGTGGTGGCGGCGGTGTGGATGCTGCTGATCCTGCTGATGTACATGATCGGCCAGTTCGTCGGCACGGCGAAGGTGTTCGAAGTGCTGCTGGGCCTGCCCTACACCCCGTCGCTGATCGCCTCTGCGATCGTGATCACCGTCTACATCACCATCGGCGGCATGAAGGGTGCCACCTATAACGACGCCATTCAGATGGTGATCATGATGCTAACCCTGATGCTGCCGCTGGCCGCGATCCTGCAGCAATTGGGGGCGACCGGGTTTTGGATCCCGCCCTTGGGCTACGGCAATCTGACCGACGCGGCGTTGGAGGCGGTGCCCGCCTTCTTCGACCTGAAGTTCGAGCCGCGCTTCTACCTGGCCCTGTTCGTGGCCCTGACCTTGGGGATCATGAGCCTGCCGCAGCTGGCCCAACGGGTGATGACCGCGTCCGACATCAAGTCCGCCCGGCGGATCGTGCCGTGGTTCTGCTTCTGGGTGGGGGCCATGTTCACCGGCATCTACGCGGTCGGCTTCGCCGGGGCCGTGCACTTCGCCCAATTGGGCGTGGAGGTGCCGCGGGAGGTGGCGGACAAGACCACCCTGCTTCTGAACCTGGCGTTCAATCCGGATTGGGTGTCGGCCTTCGTGGTCGCGGGCGTGCTGGCGGCGGGGGTCTCCACCATCGCCGGGCTGATGCTGTCGGTCGCCACCATCGTCGGACACGATATCCTGCAGATCCTGAAGCCCTCGACCAGCCAACAGGTGCGGTTCAATTTCGGCTACATCGCCCTCGGCGTGACCGGGGTGGTGTCGCTGATCATCTCGCTCAACCCACCCGACTTCCTGATCACCTCCATCTTCTGGGCCTTTGGCCTGGGCGCCAGTGCCGTCACGCCGATGATCCTGCTGGGCTGCTGGTCGACCCGGATCAACGGGCCGGGCTGCGCCGCCGGCAGCGTGGCGGGCGGCATCCTGTACATCGCCCTCACCCCGCAACTGGGCGGGGCGCTGGCGTTGGGGCCGGGCAACATCATCTCGGTCCTGGGCTTCGCCGCCGCCCTGGTCACGGTGCCGATCGGCTTCATCGTCACCATCATCGGCTCCCTGGTGGCCGAGCGGATCGAGGGCATGGTGCCCGGTGAGGTCCGCTCGAAGGCCCAGGACATGGTCGAGCGCCTGCATGGCTGGAACACGGTCAGCGGCACCCGCTATGCCGACAGCACCTGGCTGTTGGTGCTGTGCGCGCTGTGGGTGCCGGTGTTGATCTGGGGCCTGATGCCCTGGTGACCGACCGGCCGCCGACGCCGCCCGGGCCGGACGACGCCGCGCAACCGTCGCCCCCGCCGGCGGTGCCGGTGTCCTATCCCGCGGTCCTGGCCACCGGCGTGGCCTGGAGCCTGGGCAGCCTGGCCGCCCGCTTCGGGGAGGTCCAGGCCACCGGGGCACCCCTGTGGTTCGCGGCCCTGGCCGTGATGGCGGGCGGGGTGATCACCGTGGCGGCGGTGTGGATCGGCACCGGGGCCGTGCTGTGGGCCATGGCCCGCCTGGTCGGGACCGGACGGCCGATCCAGACCGTGGTGGCGGTGGTGTCCCGCCAGCTGTGGCCCCTGGCCCTGGGCGCGCCAGCCTGGGCCCTGGTCACCCAGGCCGGCATGACCGGCCTTGTCGGCGGGGCATTGATCGCGGTGTCGGCGGTGTCCGTGCTATGGTTTGGGCTGTGGTTGTTCCGGGACATGGTCGCTACATTGCGGGTCCCAGCATCCGCCGCCGCCTTGGCCTTGGGTCTGGCGGTGATCTTCATTGCCAGCCTGTTCATCCTGCAATCGCCCCGACCGGGCCCGGAATAAGGGACTGCCCCCATGGCCACCTATGTCTTCGACGCCTACGGCACCTTGTACGATGTGCAATCGGTCTCCGAAGCGACCGACGCCGCCTTTCCCGGCCGCGGTCCGGCGATCACCCAGATCTGGCGCCTGAAACAGCTGGAGTATACCTGGCTGCGCGGCCATATGGGCCAGTACCAGGACTTCTGGCAGGTCACCCGGGAAAGCCTGGACTTCGCCCTGCAAGGCTTCGGCCTCAGCCCCGACGCCGCGACCGTCGACCGGGTGTTGGACAAGTTCCTGCACCTGTTGCCCTATCCCGAAGCCAAGCAGGCCTTGGCAGGGTTGAAGACCCAAGGCCACACCCTGGCGATCCTGTCCAACGGCTCGCCGAAGATGCTGGATGATCTGGTGCGCAATACGGGGCTGGACAGCCTGCTCGACCGGGTGATCAGCGTCGATGCCGCCAAGACCTTCAAGCCCAGCCCGAAGGCCTATGCGCTGGTCGAAGCCCAGCTGGGCGTCGCGCCGGCGGAGGTGGTGTTCATCTCCTCCAACAATTTCGACGTCGCCGGCGCCAAGGCCTTTGGCTTCACCGTCCACTGGATCCGACGCATGGCGGCCGACGCGATCACGGCCGACATCGCGGCCGATCCGGATCTGGGGCCGACGACCCTGTTCAAGCTGCTGCGGCTGCAACCGGAACTCTTGGGCTTCCCGGCCGATCGCGAGGTGGGGAAGCTGACCGACCTGCTGACCACATGACACCTTAGGGACGTTTTTATGTATGAGTTTTCCCCCATAAGATGCGGATTTTGCGGGGAGTTTGATTTCACAGTGTCATTTTTCAGGCCGCCGACAGGCGTTTGTTAACCAATCGATCCTTACACTAAAACTCACTCGCGTACCCGTGAGGTCATCGACACCGAAAACGTTCACGGGTGCGTAGCTGAAAGATTTTCCCGATCAACGGATCCCATCCGCTGGTCGGATAACACTGTTTCAAGCTCAAAGCGATCGGGCGGACCGGGAGAAAACTGCGCCATGCCGACACTCAGCCTGCGCCTGCGGGCCGCGCTCAGCTTCACGGCGATCATCATCGCCGTGTCTACCCTGGCCGGTTGGTGGGATGTGGCCAGCACCCGCGCCGCCCTTGAGCGGGACCTGATCGCCCGCACCCAGTTGCTGGCCCAGGTCCAGGCCCAAGGCCTTGCCCAGGCCCTCTGGTTCCAGGATCTGGACGGCCTCACCATGGCCTTGCGGGGGCTGGAAGACGACCCCGACTTCCGGGCGGCCCGGGTCCATGAGGTGACCGGCGGCGAGGACACCCTGCTGGCGGAAACCGCCCGCGAGGGCCACGCGGCCGGGCTGGACGGTTTGGTGATCGCCACCGCGGCAATCCTGCAGCCCGACACCGCACCCGAGGACAACGCCGTGATCGGGCGGGTGACCGTTGGCCTGGCCACCGACAGCATCGAGGCCGCGGCGACCCAAACCTTGATCGAGGTCGTGCTGGAAGCGCTGGTGCTGATCGCACTTTTGGTCGGTGCCATGCTGGTGTCCATGGGCCAGATCCTGCGCCCGATGACCCAGATGACCCAGGTCATGCAAAGGCTGGCCGGTGGTGACGCGAACATCGGGGTCCCCAACCGCGACCGCCAGGACGAGGTGGGCGAGATGGCGCGCGCCATTCAGGTGTTCGCCGACGCCATGGCCGAGACCGCCCGCCTGCGCCGGGAGCAGGAGGAGGCCGAGGCCCGCACCCAGCAGCAGATGGTCCAGCAACGGACCGAGATGGCCGACAGTTTCGAGGCCAGCGTCAAGGGTTTGATCGACGGGCTGAAGCTGTCCGCCCACACCGTGTGCGAACTGGCCACCGACATGCGCCGGTCCGCCCAAGACAACCAGCAGCGTAGCGAGACGGCGGTGGCCGGCGCCAACACGGTGACCGAGAACGTGCAGACCGTGGCCGCCGCCGCGGAAGAGCTGACCGCGTCGATCAACGAGATCGAGCACCGGGTCGAGGAAAGCAACCAGATCGCCAAATCGGCCGTGGATCGGGCCGCGCAGACCGAGGCGAATGTCGAGCGGTTGAGCGTGGGCTCCCAGCGGATCGGCGACGTGGTCAAGCTGATCTCGGACATCGCCGAGCAGACCAACCTGTTGGCGCTGAACGCCACCATCGAGGCCGCCCGGG
>CAYNRD010000120.1:0-6764 GCA_964399515.1 uncultured Mycobacteriaceae bacterium
CGGGCAGGTAGAAGGTGTCGTGCATCTGCCGCGCCGGATGCTCGGGCGGGATGTTCAGGGCGGTGAAGTTGTGGTGGTCGTCCTCGATATCCGGGCCTTCGGCGACCTCGAAGCCCATGGCGCCGAAGATGGCGATCACCTCCTCGGTGGCCTGGCCGATCGGGTGCAGGTGGCCCAAGGCCCGGTCCCGGGGCGGCAGGCTGATATCCTCGGTCTCGGACGCCAGGCGGGCGTCCAAGGCCGCCTGTTCCAGGCTCCGCCGGCGCGCCTCCAGGGCCTGGCCGATCCGGTCCTTGATCCGGTTCAGGGCTTGGCCGGCGTCCCGGCGGGCCTCGGCCTCCAACCCGGACAGGCCTTTCATCAGGCCGGTCACGCGCCCCTTCTTGCCCAGATACGCCACCCGAACCGTATCCAGCGCCGCCAGGTCGTCGGCGGCGGCGATATCCCGCTCTGCGTCCTTGGCGAGGGCGTCGGGGCTTACGGGGCTGATGGCGTCGGTGGGCATGGCGGGCTCTCACTGGTCGGGAACGGGGCGATGGGCCGCATCGGCCATGGTGGCCTTGTATCCGATCCACGTTCGCGATCAACGCCGGTCCGCCGGAAGCCGGGTGCCGACCGGGCCGCTGTCATGGAATGGCCGCGATTCGGCCACGCTCTCGGCATCCAAAAGCAAACTGCATGGCAGCCATGGCGTGGTCGGGATGCTGTGCCAGCCCTTGGGCCAGTTCCCAAGGCATTTGTGCTTTTTTGATGTTTTTTTGGCACTGTCAAGGGCATTCATCACACAACAAGTGTGGCTTAACTGCAAGGAACTGCTCGGAAAATCCCGCTGACACAGAAATTTCACAAACTTTTAACACGGACTCCGGGGGCTGGTGGTAAGCACCCGAACGTAGCGGGTTGCCACACAGTTTCACCCACACGTTCGGCTCACATAGTCTAGAGGCAGAGCAATGCTCAAAACCACGAAGATCGCTTTGGCGGCAGGCGTCGCGGCCGCTGCTTTCGCAACCACCGGCGGCGCGAACGCGCAGTCCGTCGAGGAATTGATCCAGCGCCTGGAAGCCCAGGAAGCCCAGATCGAAGCCCTGAAGGGTCAGGTTGAAGAGCTGGGCGATCGGCCGGAGGCGCTGGTCGTGCCGAACCGTGACGGCATTGAGATCGAAGTGTCCGGCCGGATCAACCAGGCCCTGCTGTTCGCCGACAACGGTGACCAGGATCAGTTGTTCATCGTCGACTCCGACAGCTCCGGTTCGCGCTTTGGTCTGCGCTCCAGCGGCCGTTTGGGTGACTTCCGCGCGCGGGCCCGCATCGAGGTGACCGCTGAGATCAACACCACCGACGAAATCAACTTCTCGGACGACCCCTCCGGTGAGCCGGGTGCCGGTTCCGGTGAGATTGATGACGACTTCCTGGATGTCCGTCAGGCCCACTGGGAACTGACCCACCGTCAGTTCGGCGGCATCTCCATCGGCTTCTCCAACACCGCCACCCAGGACGTGTCGCAAATCGCCGTGGGCGGCTTGGGCCTGCTGCTGGAATCGGACGTTGACGATTTGGGCGGGGAGTTGCAGTTCGAAGGCATCGGCGACCAGGGCGAAGTGGATGACTTCTTCGACAACCTGGACGGCGACCGGGAAACCCGCCTGCGCCTTGATACGCCGGACTTCTTCGGCTTCTCCGCCGCCGTGGCGTTCATCGACCGGGCCCCGGACGACGGCGCCGACTTCGATGGCGACCTCCAGATTGATGCGGCTGTCTACTACGCCGGTGAATTCGCTGGCGGCTGGGAAGTGGAAGCGGCCGGCGGCTGGCGGGATGAGCCGGATCCGGAAGACGGCTCCGAAGCCGGCGCTGACGTGTTCCACGGTTCCGCCGGTATCCTGAGCCCGTTCGGCGTGAGCCTGTCGGGCGGCGGCGGTGTGCGCCTGTTCGGTGACGAAGCCGAGAACAGCGGCCTGGACATCAGCGACGAAGGCGAAACCTTCTTCTACGGTCAGCTGGGCTACCGGAACCGGTTCTTCTCCTTCGGTGAGACCCGATTCGGTGTTGATATCTTCTTCGGTGAAGGCATCGAGGACATTGATGAAGGCAGCGGCGAAGGCGGCTTCGACGACGACTCCATCTTCATCGGCTCGGTCGAAACCTTCGCGGTTGGTGCTGGTATCATCCAGCAGGTCAGCCCGCTGGGCTCCGAGTTCTATGTCGGCATCCGGAACTTCAGCATCGAGTTCGACACCGAAGATGATCCGTTCATCGCTTCGGGCGAAATCGATGATCCGGACGATCTGTTCCTGGTCGTCGCCGGTGCCCGGGTCCGCTTCTAAGCCAGCGACCTGACATCGTCGGATCTCTGATGTGCGTATGGGGCCTGTTGCATTCGCGGCAGGCCCCATATAGTTCGGGTGTCGGGCGTGTCCGGCGCTTGGGTCAAAGGGCCACGCCCCTGGCCCACCCCGGGATTCCCCACCCGTTGAAATGGATTGTTGCCATGCGCTCTCCCACCGCCCTGTTCCTGATCGTCGCGGCGTTCGGATTGGCCGCCTGTGAAGGCCACCGGTCCAAGAATGTTGACTGGAACGCGCTGGACTCCCTGGAAGACCATCGGGAGACCACCCCCGGTGCCGTTTCCGGCGACGACGGCTGGATCAGCATCATCCCGGACTGATCCCGGCGCCGGGCCATGACCGGCGCGTCACGGCTGCGGGCGCTGCTCGGCACGCCGCCCGACCGGTACTCCCAAGCCGATCTGTTGGACCTGTGCGCGCTGCTGGAATCGGGCCACCGCGAACGCCTGGCCTTGCGCCTGCGGGCCGGCCAGGTGATCGGCGACAAGGTTACCGTCAACCTGCCCGACACCTGGCGGCAGTTGTCGGCGGCGGCGCTGGCCCGGGGGCTGGAAGGCTTCTTGGCCAAGACGCCCCGTGGGGCCCTGTTCCTGCGCCTGTTGGCCTCGGGGCCGCTGCCGACATTGGACTGTGAACGGCTGCTGCGCCGCATGCTGGCCGTGTTCCGGGACCGTCCGGATGCCTTTGCCGCACTGTCCGCCAAGGTGCAGGACGCTTTCGCCGCCCATGGCGCGATGACTCAAGGGATGTACCGGACCGGCGCGCCTGAGGTGCCGTTGGGCGTGGACCCGGGGCCCGAAGCCCGGCTGGTCACGCTGTTCCGCGGGTATGGTCCGCACACGGACCCGGCGGATCCGGACGAAATCCTGAAGACCCTGGCCATGGGCGTGCCGGCACCGCCGTCCGACCTCGCCTCCGCCCCCGGTGACAGTCGCCAGGTCAACGCCCATTACCAGGCCCATCCCTATCCCAGCTATGCCCAGGTGCCGCCGACCGCGCCGCTCGCGACCCTGGACCGGTTCTTCGCGGCGGAAGGCTTTGCCAGAGACAGCGCCGTCCGGGCGGCCCCGGCGGCGATCCTGGTCGCCGGCGCCGGCACCGGCATGACCGTGATCAACCGCCGGCAGTTGTTCCCCCGCGCGCCGATCACCGCGATCGAGCCCAGCCGAACCTCCCGCATGGTCGCGGAGGCGGCGTTCAAGCGCCACGGCACGGGCGATGTCACCCTGATCGACGCGGACATTGCCGGCTTTGCCGCCGGCCATGACGGCCCGGGCTTCGTGCTGGTCGACTGCCATGGCGTGCTGATGTATGTGGCCGACGCCGCCCGGGCCCTGGCCGATCTGGCCAGGGTGACCGCCCCCGGCGGCTACGTGTATTTCAGCGTCTACACCACCGCCCGGGCAGCCGCGAAAGCCAAGCTGGACCTGCCCGCGGCCGGTGCGACGGTGGCCCAGTTGTTGGCCCTGCGCGACCGGCTGGTCGATGACCCGTCCCCGATGCTGGAGCCCGATATCCGCTTGTCCGCCGACTTCTTCACCACCAACGGTTTTCTGGATTACGTGGCCGTCCCCCATGAGATCTTCGCGCCCGTGCCGCAATGGGCGGAGTGGGCGCGTGGGGCGGGGCTGGAGGTGATTGGGGTTCAGGGCATCGATGGTGTCGTCGATGACACGGCCGTGCAGGCGCGGGAGTTGGAAATCCAGCGCACCGGCGTGCCGTCGGGCCTGCTGGGCTATCTGTGCCGCAAACCCGGTTAGGGCGGCGTGAGGGCCGCGGCGTCCGACAGGCGCTGGAACCAGCCCCATTGGATGCCGGGTGCCGCCCCATCGACATTCGGCGCCCCGCGCCCGGCCCGGACGTCTTCCCGGCTGACCGTGCGGGTTTCAAAGGAATAGCGGGTGCGGCCGGTGCGGTTCGGCACCGAGGCGTGCAGGTGTGCCGCCGAAAACGCCAGGATCTGGCCCGGTTCCGGTACCGGAACGATCCGCCCCTCCTCCTCCGGTGCTGCCAGCCCGGACGGGACGGTCGGGTAGACCTGCTCCAAATCCGCGCCGCGCAGGCCCTGGGCGTGGGCCGCCTTCCGGGCCCGTTTCATGGCCTCGAAATCCCAGTCGGCGGTGGTGTTCGGCAACGGCCGGCGCCAGTAATCCGGGTACAGCGCCAGACCGTTGCCTTCGATGATCGGCAGCACCGGCGCCCACCAGTTGACCTGGGCGTACAGGTTCGACCCCCAACTGTCCCGGTGTGGCCACAAGGCCCGGGTGCGCCGGTGGCCGTGGCCCATCCCGGACGGGCTGACCCTGAGATACAGATGGTCGAAATGACAGTCGTCCGGGTCCTCGCCCAAGGCGGTCATCATGGCCGGGAACAGGGCCCGGACCTGCCCATCCGCCCGGAACCGGTCCAACAGCGCCTGGGCCTTGGCCGCCAGTTGGTCGGGCGGGAACCGGTCATGCGCGGTCTGGGGATCGTCCGGCCCGAACGCCTCGAACACCAGATCCCGCGCCCGATCGATGAATGTGGCGACCGCCGGCACATCGGTCAGCACGGCGATGGCGCCCGCGAACAGGCGAGCGTTCCGCACAGCCGGGTCCGGCAAGGGCGGGGTGAGGGTCTCGACCCCGCTCACAAGCCGCGCGCCCAGACCAGGATGGCATTGTTGGCTGGCATGGGAATGTCGTCCAACGGCGCCAGGCCGGCCTCCGCCGCCGCGTCGTGCAGATCGGCGACATCCCGCAGGCCCCAGGCCGGGTTTTGCGCCCGCAGGCTCTCATCAAAGGCGGCGTCGGCGGGGGAGACCGGTTGACCGTCGCGCAGGAACGGCCCGTACAGGATCAGCTGCCCGCCTTCGGCCAGCACCGTGGCCGCGCCGATGAACAGGGCGTCCACCACCTCCCACGGGGCCACATGGGCCAGATTGGCGGCGAACACCGCATCGACGGTGCCGAACTGGCCCCAGTCATCCTGGGCCAGGTCGAAGGCGACCGGGGCCAGGAACCGGTCGAGGGCCTCGGCCTGGAACGCCGCCAGAGATTGCATCAAGACCGGGTCCCGTTCGGTTGGTTGCCAGGTCAGGTTCGGCAAGCCCGCCACGCACCAGGCCGCGTGCTGCCCAGAACCGGAGGCCAATTCCAACACCCGGGCGGGTCGGGGGGCGGGCAGGATGCGGGCCAAGGCGTCCCGGATCGGCTGTTTGTTGCGCTCGGCGGCGGGGCTAAACTGTTTCTCGTGGGCCGACATGGCGTTGGGTCCAATGGTCGAGGGTGAACAGCGGCAATGGAGCATATCGACGCCGGGGCGGCTACCGATGCGCGGCTGCCGACCGAAACCTGGCTGAAGGCAGGCCTGCGCCTGGCGGCGGCCCGGGGCACGCCCGGCTATGTGCTGCGGCGGGGCGGGGTCACCGGCCTGGTGATCCTGCAGTTGTGGCGCGGGGAGGCGGGCACCGCCGTCCATTACCAGGAGCGGGACTTCTCGACCGGCCGCCTGGGTTGGGCGGCGGCGATGGACGGGCGTCTGGTTCCGGCCGACCAGGTGCGGGCCTATGTCGACCGGCGCCTGAAGGCGGACCCGGATTTGTGGGTGGTGGAGCTGGAAAGCCCCGATGGCTGGATGCCGTTTTCCTGACCGCCGTGCCGGCCGGTCACGCCCGCCACAGCACGTAGGCCAGATAGGCGACATAGCCCAAGATCAGCACCACGGCCCCGCCGCGGCCGACGCTGCGGCTGGGCGAGGCCAGGGCGGCGGCCAGCAGCAGGACGGTGATCCCGGCAAGGGCGCCCAGATCCACCAGCACATCGGCGCCATAGGGGATCGGCGCGATCGCCGCCGACACCCCCATGATCCAGAAGATGTTGAAGATCTGGCTGCCGGCGATGTTGCCGACCGCGATGTCGGTGGACCGGCGCCGGGCGGCCTGGATGGAGGTGACCACCTCCGGCAGGCTGCCGCCGATGCCGACGATGGTGATGCCGATCAGGATCTCGGACACGCCCAGGTCCCGGGCGATCGACGCGGCATTCTCGACCACCAGATGGCCGCCGCCGCCAAGCCCCGCGATGCCGACCGCGATCAGCACCAGCGCCTTGGCGGACCCGATGCCATGGGGTACGTCCTCGGCCGTGTCCTCGTCATGGGGGCGGGTGAACATCTGGTAGACGATGGCGGCGAAGCACAGCAGCAGGATCACGCCGCCGATCCGATCAACCAGGAAGCCATCGGTGACCTGGCGCGCCCCCCACCAGCCCAGGCCCGCGAACACGATCAGCCCGGCCAGGCCCAGGGGCAGGTCCCGCATCATCACATTGCGCTTGATCACACGCGGCGTGATCAGCCCGGCAGGGCCCAGGCCAAGGCCGATAATGACAATGACCGAACCCAGGAAATTGACGCCCAAGAAATCGCTGCTCCCGC
>CAYNRD010000121.1:0-6724 GCA_964399515.1 uncultured Mycobacteriaceae bacterium
CCTGGCCACGGTCGAAGCCGAAGACTGCGCCGACGGGGGCCTGCAGCGCCACATCGGCGAGGCGTACCCCAATGTCACCGCCGTGCGGGTCAAGGACGCGCTGGAGATCGTGGGTGGCATCATCCAGCGCATCGGCACCGCCATCCGGTCCACGGCCGGGGTGACCGTGCTCGCTGGGGTGCTGGTGCTGGCGGGGGCGGTCGCGGCCGGTCACCGGCGGCGGGTCTATGACGCGGTGGTGCTGAAGGTGCTGGGCGCCACGCGCCGGGACGTGCTGCAGGCGTTCCTGATCGAATACGGCCTGTTGGGGCTGATGACCGCCGGCATCGCGGCGGTGATCGGCAGCATCGCGGGCTGGGCGGTGATCACCTTCGTGATGGCGGAGGAGTGGATCTTCCTGCCCGTGCAGATCGGCCTGACCGCCCTGGCGGCGGCCGGCATCACCCTGGCCTTCGGCTTCGCCGGCACCTGGCGGGCCTTGGGGCAGAAGGCCGCCCCGCTGTTGCGCAACGAATAGCCCGCATTTCCAGGGGTCGCGGTGAATACCCCTACTCCGAATGGTGTTGAAACCGACCCCCGCGTCACCAATATTTGCCCCAAGGAGGCGAGACCTCCACGTTCCATCACGACCCTGCAACCCAGAGGGGACACAATGTCGTTCGATCCCAATCTCCGTGCCAGCACCTACGGCGCCGGCACGGCCAGCCAGGCCGCTCTGGACGAGGGCCTGCGCAAGCACATGTTGGCCATTTACAACTACATGGGCACGGGCCTCGCGCTCAGCGCCTTTGTGGCGTTGGCCATCAACCTGTTCCCGGCCATCAATGGCATCTTCTACTCCACCGGTCAGACCGCCGCGGGCGATCTGGTCCGCCAGCCGAACATGCTGTTCTTCGTCGCCAGCTTCGCGCCCCTGGGCATGCTGCTGATCGCGATGTTCATGCGCAACATGTCGGCGGGCGCCACCCAGGCGTTCTTCTGGGCGTTCACCGCCCTGCAGGGGGTCAGCTTCTCCTTGTGGCTGGAAGTGTACGCCGGCGGAGACGTGGTGCTGGCGTTCTTTGTGACCTCGGTGTCTTTCCTGGGCCTCAGCCTGTACGGATACACCACCAAGCAAAACCTGTCGGCCATGGGCAGCTTCCTGATCATGGGCGTGATCGGCCTGCTGGTCCTGTCGCTGGTCAACATCTTCGTTGCCAGCACCCTGCTGATGAACATCATCGCGGCCGCCGGCATCCTGATCTTCGCGGGCCTGATCGCCTATGACACCCAACGTCTGAAGGATGAGTACATCGGCGGTGTCGGCCAAGCCGGCGCCGATGTCCGGACTAGTCATGCCGTCTGGGGTGCGTTGAGCCTGTACATCAACTTCATCAACCTGATGCAGTTCATTCTGTACTTCCTGGGCAACCGCGAATAATCGCGCCTTCCCCCCGAAGCGCAGTCTGCTACGATCGTCCGGCGGCATCCCGCCGGGCGATTTTTTTTGTGCCCCCGATGGTCGCCGCGCCTTCACCCCGCAACAGTCAGGACAGGTGAAGTAGTGAACGGCCCGGCGCCGGCATCCCGAATCCTGCTGGTCGAGGACACCCCGGCCCTCTCGCGGCTGTATCAGCAATACCTGGCCAAGGCCGGATATGACCCGGTGCTGGCCGAAACGGGTGCCGCCGCCCGCGCCCATCTGGCGGAGGACGCGTTCGACCTGATGCTGCTGGATCTGGAACTGCCGGACCAGAACGGCATGGATATCCTGCGCGCCCTCGCGGACGAGGATCGGGCCGGGCCGCCCGCGGTGGTGATCACCGCCCATGGTTCGATCAACATCGCCGTGGCGGCCATGCGCGCCGGCGCCTATGACTTTCTGGTCAAGCCGTTTTCCGCCGACCGGCTGCTGGGCACTGTCAAGAACACCTTGGACCGGGCGCGGCTGGAACGGCTGGTCGCCGTCTACCAGCAGGATCTGGGCGCCCAGCACGGCTTCATCGGATCCAGCCTGGTCATGCAAGCGGTCTATCGGATCATCGCCGCCGCCGCCTCCTCGATGGCGACCGTGTTTATCTCCGGCGAAAGCGGCACCGGCAAGTAGGTCTGCGCGGAGGCGATCCACCGGCAAAGCCCGCGGGCGGGCAAGCCGTTCGTCCCGTTGAACTGCGGCGACATCCCGGCCGACCTGATGGAAAGTGAGATCTTCGGCCATGTGAAGGGGGCGTTCACCGGTGCGGTCGCCGACCGGCAAGGGGCCGCCCGGGCCGCCGATGGCGGCACCCTGTTCCTGGACGAAATCTGTGAGATGGCGCCGGACCTGCAAACCAAGCTGCTGCGCTTCATCCAAAGCGGCGGGTTCCAGAAAGTGGGTTCGACCAAGCCGGAGAGGGTCGATATCCGCATTGTTTGCGCCACCAACCGGGACCCGTTGGCCGAGGTGCGCGCCGGCCGGTTTCGCGAAGACCTGTATTATCGGCTGCATGTGGTGCCCATCCACATGCCGCCCTTGCGGGAGCGGGAGGCGGACGTGCTGGAGATTGCCCGGCACTTCCTGGCCGCCTATGCCACCGAGGAGGGCAAGGCGTTCCGAAGCTTCGCGCCGGAGGTGGAACGCCGCCTGCTGGCCCATGACTGGCCCGGCAATGTCCGGCAGTTGCAGAACGTCATCCGCAACGCCGTGGTGCTGCATGACGGGGCCGAGGTGACCGCCGACATGCTGCCCCGGCCGTTCGAGGCGGCGGCGTCCGCCCCGGCCGCCCCGGGACCGGCGCTGGCTATACCGTCCCCGTCTCCGTTCCCGTCCGTGTCACCGCCGCCGGCCCTGGCCCCAGGCCCCCAGGCCATCCGGCCCCTGGCGGAGGTGGAGCGCCGGGCCATCGAGCAGGCCATCGCCGCCTTTGGCGGCAACATGACCAAGGCGGCCGCCGCCCTGGGCGTCAACCCCTCGACGCTGTACCGCAAGAAGCAAGCGTGGGAGACCGGCCCTTAGCAGCTTTGCTTTCCGGCGGCGTGACGCGGAAACCCGGCCGTGCCAAGCGATCCCGTGGCGTCCGCCGCCCGCGCCCTACCCCGCTGCCGCCCAGGCGTCCAGGGCGGCGGCGGACTGGTCGATCACCGGGGCCAGCGCCGCCGCGGCGGTTCTCACGGCCGCGATGTCGCCCCGGCCGGCGGCCTGTTCCAAGGTTTCGGCCAAGCCGGCCAGGCGCAGGGCGCCATAGGTGGCGGCGGTGGCTTTCAGGCTGTGTGCCCGGCGCTGATAGGATCTAAGCGCCGCTGCGTCCGGCGGCGGCGCCGACAGGGCCGCGGCGGCGGCCCGCACCTCGCCGGCGGTGACACTGGCCAGATCCGCCACGGCGCTCCGGTCCAGGGCGGTGACCAGGGAGTCCAGGGTGCGCCGGCACAGGATCGGTTCGGCTGCGGCCCGGTCGGCACGCTCGTCGGCGGGCATCGGTCAGCGGGGCTGTTGCAGCCGGGGCGCCAAGGGGGTCACATTGCTGTGCGGGCGCAGGTAGCGGGCAGCGATTTCCGTCGCCGGCCGGGGCCGACTGATGAAGAACCCCTGAATGGCATCACAGCCGATCCGTTTTAGGAACTGCATCTGCTCCTCGCTCTCGGCCCCCTCGGCGACGATCCGCAGGCCCAGGCGCCGGCTCATGGACACGATCGCCATGGTGATCGCCGCGTCTTCCTGGTCATCGGGCAGGTCCCGCACGAAGGAACGGTCGATCTTCAGGATCGAGAATGGCAGCCGCTTCAAATAGGACAGGGACGAATAGCCGGTGCCGAAATCATCCAAGGACAAGGTCACGCCGACATCGCGCAGTTTTTTCAGGATCGGCAGCACATGATCGACATCCTGCATGAAGGCGTATTCGGTGATCTCCAGCTCCAACTGCTCGGCGCCCAGCCCGAACCGTTCCATCAGGTTTTGCACCCGGTTGGGGAAGCCCGCGTCGATCAGCTGCTGGGGGGACACATTGACCGAAATCGGCAGGGTCGAGCCATGGGCTTCCGACCAGGACCGGGCCTGGGCGCAGGCCGCCTCCAGCGCCCAGTCGCCCAAGACCCGGATCAGGCCGGTTTCCTCGGTGACCGGGATGAACTCACCCGGTGAGACATAGCCGCGGATCGGGTGTTTCCAGCGCAGCAGCGCCTCGAACCCGATCGTCTCCAGATGGGTGGCGTCCACCTTGGGCTGATAGAACAGCTCGAACTGTTCGCGCACCAGCGCCTCGCGGATCTGGTTTTCCAGGTTCAGGCGCGAGGCGATGCGCTCGTTCATGGACAAATTGAAGAACGCGTAGCGCCGTTCGGCCTTGGTTGCGATCGCCTCCCGGCTGGCGGTATCGGCGTGGCGCATCATTTCCCGGGCGGTGCCGGCGTCATCGGGGTGGACGCTGATGCCGGCATGGGCGGACAGCATGAGCTCCCGCCCGCCGACACGCAGCGGCTGGGACATGGCGGCGACCAGCCGTTCGGCGGTTGCGGCGATCTCATCGAAGGTGCGCAGGCCTTCCACCAGCACACCAAACTCGTCCGAGCCCATGCGGGCCAGGGTCTCGTTCGGCTGCATCAGCGGCGACAGCCGGGCGACCAGGGCCAGCAGCGCCTCATCGCCGATGGTGTGGCCGAAGGTGGATTTGATCAGCTTGAACCGCTCCAAATCCACGTTGATCAGCGCCACCTTGGCGCCGGCGGCGGAGACGATCGCCTGGTCGATGCGCCGTTCGATGGCGTTGCGGTTGGCCAGCCGGGTCAGGCTGTCGGTATTGGCGGCCCGCTGCAGGGCGTCCTCGAAATTCTTGCGCTCGGTGATGTCGGACATGGTGCCCAGCAGCTTCACCGGCTCGCCCTTGCGGTCGCGCTGGACCTGGGCGCGGCCCCGGATCCACACCCAGCTGCCATCCTTGGCGCGCATGCGGTAGTCGGCGTCGAACACCTCCGATTCGCCTTGCAGGTGCCGGCGCACGGCGTCCTGGGCGTGGGGCAGGTCGGCGGGGTGCACCAACCGGTCCCAGGTATCCGCCCGCATTGGCAGCTCGTCCCGCTCATACCCCAGGATTTCGGGGAATTCGGGCGACCACCAGTAATCCTCGGTGGCGACATCATAGTCCCAGATGCCCGTGCGGGCGGCGGTCGCCGCCAGGCGCAAGCGTTCCTCGGACTCCCGCAAGGCCCGATCAGCCACCGCCTGTTCCTGCATGGACACCTGCAGGCGCTGGAAGGTCTGGTTGATGCGCTGCACCAGATCGCCCAGCTCGTCGTCCCGGTGGCCCTCGGGCAAGGCGACCGGCTTTTCCCCCAGATTGTTGGGGTCGATGTTGAACATGTCGTTGGCGACCCGAAGCAAGGGCTGGGTCAGGTTGATCCGGGACACGAACACCACGATCAGCCCAAAGCCCAAAGCCTGCAACAGGCCGAATGTCAAGGTGACCATCGACCGGTCGAAGAACACCGACGCGATCCGGTTGGTGTCGATGCTGGCGGTCAGGGTGCCGACATTGGTCAGCTCGCCATTGCGGTCATAATACAAGGGCGTCGCCACCTCCGACAAATTGCCGAAGAAGTAGTCCGCGAACCAAGAGGTGTAGCCATGGTCCAACGCCGTCGCGGGACCGCGATCAATGGCGGCCAGGATGTCGAAATCCCCGTTCAGGACCGAGGCGCTCAGTCGCTCCTGCTCCATCACCCCCTTCAACACCTCCTCGGCCAGGTCGGTGTCCAGGTTGAAGGCGGCGGTGGCCGCCGCGCCGGCGTGGCTTTGCAGGTGCTGTTCCAACTGGGCGCGGACGGCGTCCCGCTCCCGGTTGAGGTCGATGAACAATTGGATCGTCACGAACACGATGCCCAACACCAGGGCGAACAGCACCGTCGCCCGGGCCTGCTTGACCGACAGCCGATCGGCGACCGCGAACCTCATCGCGGCCCCCGCTCGGGGGTGTTTGGCGGTATGTCGGGCCGGGCGCTCACGGGATGACCTACACGCTCCAACTTGCCGGGCCAGACAGGACCCAGTGAGGGGGGCCGGTGTTTCGGAGACGCCCCAAGCCGGGGGTTACGGAACCGGCGCGCACGCGGCCGGCGGCGGCCAGCCTGACCCCAGGCGCGCACAGTGCCACGGGCCTGTGAACAAAATATTTCGATGCCCGTAACTAAGGTTACGACCAAGCATCGATCCTATCCAAAAGTATGATCATGGACTGACGTTTCCAAGGAATTTGATCCACGGTCTTGGCGCCTATGAAGGATACAGTTTATCTAAAATCCGTTAAATCCGCCAGCCGTTGCCGTGCCGGCCACGCGCGCGCGCCGGAACCGCCGCGGGGCGGCGCCGGCTCCTGCGACATTGAGTCACGGTTCCGTGGGCCGGGACGCGGCGCGGGGAGCGGGTGGCGTTCCCGGACCGATGGCGGCATAAAGGCGCCGACCGAACCGGGGAGGGGCCAATGACGACCGAACTGAGCTACTTGACCTTGACCGCCGCCTGGGCGGCGGTGCTTTGGATCCCGTACATCCTGCGCCACATCCTGCATGTGGGGCTCAAGCCGGCGCTGACCTACGTGGTCGATGACCAGCCCATGCCGGGCTGGTGGGGGCGGTTGCGGAAGGCCCATGCCAATCTGGTTGAAAACCTGGTGCCGTTCGCCGCGATTGTGCTGGTCGCCCAGGCCGCCGGTATTTCCACCGGCCTGACCGCCTTGGGCGCCGCGACCTTCTTTTGGGCCCGGATCGCCCATCC
>CAYNRD010000122.1:0-6724 GCA_964399515.1 uncultured Mycobacteriaceae bacterium
CGGGTTTTGGCTGGATGACGCGTTCGCGTCTGGCGGGTCGGCGGGATACGACCACAAGAAGATGGGCATCACCGCCCGGGGGGCCTGGGAGTCGGTCAAGCGCCATTTCCTGGAGATGGGCTTGGACACCCAGTCCGAGCCGTTCACCGTCGCGGGCGTGGGCGACATGTCGGGGGACGTGTTCGGCAACGGCATGCTGCTGAGCCAGCACATCCGGCTGGTGGCGGCGTTCAACCATCTGCACATCTTCTTCGATCCGGACCCGGACCCGGCGGTCTCGTTCAAGGAACGGCGGCGGCTGTTCGCCCTTGGCCGGGGCAGCTGGGACCAATATGACACCGCATTGCTGTCCCCTGGCGGCGGGGTGTTCGACCGGCGGGCCAAATCCATCCGCCTGACCGACGCCATTCGGGCGGCGTTGGGTGTGACCGCCGCCGCCTTGACCCCGAATGAGCTGATCTCGGCGATCCTGCGCATGCCGGTGGATCTGCTGTGGTTCGGCGGCATCGGCACCTACATCAAGGCCAGCGCCGAAAGCCATGGCGATGTCGGTGACAAGGCCAATGACGTGGTGCGCATCGACGGCCACCAGTGCCGGGCCAAGGTGATCGGTGAAGGCGCCAATTTGGCCCTGACCCAGCGCGGACGGATCGCCTTCGCCCGCGCCGGCGGCCGTCTGAACACCGACTTCATCGACAATTCCGCCGGCGTCGACTTCTCGGTCCATGAGGTCAACATCATGATCCTGCTGAACGCCGTGGTCGCGGCCGGCGACCTGACCACCAAGCAGCGCAACGCCTTGTTGGAGGACATGACCGACGATGTCGCGGCCATGGTCCTGCGCAACAACTACCTGCAGGCCCAGGCCGTGTCGGTGGTGCTGTCCCAGGCGCCCGGCCGGCTGGAGGACGACCACCGGTTCATGAAGTTCCTGGAGCGGCGGGATCGGCTGGACCGGGCGGTGGAGGCGTTGCCCAATGATGAGGAGATCACCGAGCGCCTGGGCCGGCACGAAGGCCTGACCCGGCCCGAAAACGCGGTGCTGTTGTCCTATGCCAAGATCCAACTGTACGAGCGGGTCATGGCGTCCGACCTTCCGGACGACCCGTACTTGCAGCAGGATTTGGTTTTGTACTTCCCCCCGGCCCTGCGCGAACGCTTCGCCGAGCAGATCCGCCAGCACAAGCTGAAGCGGGAGATCATCGCCACCAGCCTGACCAACTCCCTGGTCAACCGGGCCGGCCCCACCTTTGTGGCCGATATGATCGAGCGTACGGGCATGGTCGGCCCGGACATCGCCCGCGCCTATGTCGTGGTCCGGGACAGCTTCCGTTTGCGCGCGGTCTGGCACCGGATCGAGGCGCTGGACACCCATGTCGCGTCCTCGGTGCAGGTGCGTATGATCCTGCTGACTCAGAAACTCCTGGACCGGTCCGTGGGCTGGATCCTGCGCCACCAGGCCGGGAGGATTGAAACCGGCCCCTCCATCGACCGCTACCAGCCGGGCCTGGACCTGGTGGCCGAGCGGATCGACGCCATCATCCATGACGATGCCCGCATGGTGGTCACGGCCCGGGTGCGGGAGTTGGTCATCGAGCTTGTGCCGGAGGATCTGGCCCTCTATGTCGCCTGCCTGAGCCTGATGACCGCGTGGCTGGATCTGATCCGCATTCAAGAGATCACCGGCGCCGACCCGCTGTCGGCCGGCCCGTTGTATTACGAATTGGGCAACCGGCTGGGCATCGCCTGGCTGCGGGATTCCGCCCAGCGGATGCCGACCAGCAATCATTGGCAAAACCAGGCCGTGGCGGCGATCGTGGATGATCTGTACACCCTGCAAGCGGACCTGACCGTGGCGATCATCGAGACGGCCGGCTTGGCCGAGGGCGAAGCCAGCCAGGCCCTGTCCCGCTGGCTGGACGCCCGGTCGGCGCCGGTCGAGCGCATCGAACAGTTGATCGGTGAGCTGAAGGCGTTGGAGAATGTCGATTTGTCCATGCTGGCGGTCGCCAACCGCCGCCTGCGCGGCCTGATGTCCGCCTAAGCGGCGCTCGGCCGCGCCGGGCGCCGGCTCAGGCGCCGAACGTCGCCGAGGGCTCCGGCTCAGGCGCCGAACATCGCCGAGGACGCCGCGAAGACCAAGGCGGCCAGGAACACCAAACCCGCTTGGCCCTGGGGGCCCAGATTGAAGAAATCGCCCATGGCCGGTCTCCACCAACGGTGTGTCGGGAGGTGCGTGACAGGCCAAACCGCGAGAGTCAACGATTTGAATTTATTGATGTTTTGGGATCAATTCCCGTAGACTTGGTCACAAATGCCCGACAGTGCCCAACCCTGGCCGGATAGGCTTGCCGCGGGGCCACGGTCGCCGCACTGTGCCGATCCGGCCCACCCAAGATCCCGGAGGATCCCCATGCCCCTATCCGCCGACCCGCGTTATCCGCGCAAGACCGCCACCGTCCATGGCAGGACCATGGCGTATGTGGACCAGGGGGCCGGCGCGCCGATCGTGTTTTTGCACGGCAACCCAACCTCCAGCTATCTGTGGCGCAACGTCATGCCACATTTGGAAGGGCGCGGCCGGCTGATCGCCCCGGACCTGATCGGCATGGGCGGGTCGGACAAGCTGGCGGATTCGGGCCCCGATCGCTACACCTTCGCCGATCACCGCCACTACCTGGACGGGCTGTTCGACCATTTGGATCTGGGCGATCGGGTCGCCTTCGTGCTGCATGATTGGGGCACGGCCCTGGGCTTTGACTGGGCGCGGCGCCATCCGGGCCGGGTGCGGGCGATCGCCCATATGGAGGGCATCGTGATGCCGATCGACTGGGCCGACTTCCCCGAGGCGGCGAGGCCGGTGTTCGAAGGCTTTCGCTCCCCCGCGGGCGAGGACATGGTCCTGGACAAGAACACCTTCGTCGACACGGTGCTGCCGGGCTCGATCCTGCGTAGCCTGACCGAGGAGGAGATGGCCCATTACCGCAAGCCCTTCGCGGAGCCGGGCGAGGGCCGCCGGCCGACCCTGACCTGGCCGCGCCAGATTCCGATCGACGGCCAGCCGCCGGAGATGGTCGCGACCGTCCAGGCCTATGCGGACTGGCTCGGCACCTCGGCGGATCTGCCGAAACTGTTCATCAATGCCGAGCCCGGCGCGATCCTGATCGGCCGGCAGCGGGAGTTCGCCCGCTCCTGGCCGAACCAGCAGGAGGTGACCGTCAAGGGCATCCACTTCCTGCAGGAGGACAGCCCCGATGAGATCGGCCAGGCCGTCGCCGCCTTTCTGGATCGGGTCGGCCCATGACCGTCACGGCCGGCGCGGCACCCGCGCCCGCCGGTCAGACCAAATTGGGGATCTTCTCCTGGTGCCTGTATGATTGGGCCCATTCGGCCGTCAACACGGTCATCGGCACCTTTGTGTTCAGCGTCTATTTCAGCCGCGGCATCATCGGTGACGAGACAGAGGGTGCGGCGCTGTGGGGCTTCGCGCTGGGCTGGGCCGGCATCGCCGTGGCGCTGATCAGCCCGGTCGCGGGGGCGGTCGCCGACCGGGGCGGCTCCGGCAAGCCATGGCTGTTGGTGCTGACCGGGATCGGGGCGGCGGCCACCGCCGTCTTGTGGTTCGCCGAACCGGATCCGCGGTTTGCCATGATGGTACTGGTGTTCATGGTGATCGGCACCGTCTGCCTGGAACTGTGCCAGGTGTTCTACAACAGCATGCTGACCACGGTGGCCCCGCCCGGCTATCGGGGCCGGGTCAGCGGCTGGGCCTGGGGCTTGGGCTATTTCGGCGGCCTGACCTGCCTGGCGTTGTGCCTGGTGGGGTTCATCTTCCCCGACCGGCCGTGGTTCGGCCTGGATACGGACCAGTCCGAGCATATTCGGGCCACGGCCCTGGTGGTGGCGGTGTGGTTCGTGGTGTTCAGCCTGCCCTTGGCGCTGTTCACCCAGGACCGGCGCGCGGGCGGCCTGCCCTTGGGGCCGGCGGTGGTCTCTGGCCTGGGGGAAACCTGGCGGACCCTCAGGGACGCCGTCCGGCAGCCCGGCCTGCGGCTGTTCCTGATCGCCAGCATGCTGTGGCGGGACGGGCTGGTGACCCTGTTTGGCGTCGGCGCGCTGTTCGCCGCCGCCCGCTACGGCATGGATTTCGATGAGATCATCCTGTTCGCCATCGGCCTGAACGTCACTGCGGGCGCGGGCGCCGCCCTGTTCGCGTTCCTGGATGACCGCATTGGCCCCAAGCCGGTGATCGTGGTCTCCCTGGCCGCGTTGACGGTGTTGGGTAACGCCATCCTGCTGGTGGAGGACAAGGCGGTGTTCATGGCCCTGTCCTACGCGCTTGGCACCTTTGTCGGGCCCTGCCAGGCGGCGGGGCGGACGCTGATGGCCGGGCTGGCGCCCGCCGACCGGCAGGGCGCCTATTTCGGCCTGTACGCGCTGGCCGGCAAGGGCACGGCGTTCCTGGGGCCGTTCCTGTTCGGCGCCATCGTGGCGGCCACCGGCAACCACGCCGCCGGGCTGAGCGTGGTGGTGGTGTTCTGGCTTGCCGGCCTGTTGCTGCTGCTGCCGGTCAAGGCGGGGCGCCCCGACAGGGCGCCCCGGTAACGATCACACCCAGCCCGCGTCGGGCGCGGACCAAGGCCCGGGGTCAGTCATCCTCGGCTTCGTCGGCGGAGTTGCTTTGCAGCATGCCGTAGTTTTTCTCGCCGATCCGCTCCATCAAATCCAGCTGGGTTTCGATGAAATCGATATGGCCTTCCTCATCCTTCAGCAGGTCTTCGAAAATCTGCATCGAGACGTAGTCATTCTCTTCCCGGCAGACGCCGCGGGCTTCCGCATACAGGGCTTGGGCGGAATATTCGGCCTTCAGATCGCATTCCAGCACCTCTTTCAGGTTGGTGCCGATCATCAGCGTGTCCAGCTTCTGCAGGTTGGGGTGCCCTTCCAGGAAGATGATCCGCGCGATCAGGGTGTCGGCGTGCTGCATCTCCTCGATTGATTCTTCCCGCTCCTTCTTGGCCAGCTTGGTGTAGCCCCAATCGTCCAGCAAACGGTAGTGCAGCCAGTACTGGCTGACCGCGGTCAGTTCATGCCGCAGTGATTTGTTCAAATACTCAATGACTTTTTCATTACCCTTCATTGCGCCCTCGTTCCGCGTGTCGGTTGCGTAAAAGATCCGGTTTCGGCCGCGCGTCATCACGCCGGCCGTCCCCCCTCCATGGTTCGAGGTAGTCCACCGTCCCCGGCAAAGCAATAGCGGAATAAGTATTACGAAAATTGAGAAAGGTTCGCAAGCGCCGCCGCCGCGAAATGAGTATCACTGTCAATGCAAACGGAGGTCACTCATTTCAAATCACGGGCCATGCCCCGTCGGATTTACTGCATGGGTGCCACCGCAATACGGGTGATGGCCCCTCGGTGGCGCCGGCTGTGGCGGGATTACTCAGCGGCCAGGGGCAGCTCCGCCGGGCAGGCGCAGCCCGCGCATTCCGGCTGCCGATCGGCGCGCGCCTCGGCCAGGATCTTGGTGATCAGCGGCACACAGCCCGCGCAGTTCGGCTTCGTGCACAGGGCCCGAAACACCCGCCCGGCCGAGACCGGGCCATCGGCGCCGTCCGCATGGGCCTGGCCAACCGCCCGGACATCCCGGCAATGGATGATGTTGCAATGGCAAACGATCATGGAGGTCCCCACACCCTGAACAGACCGCGTTTCGGGTTCGCTCTGCAAACCGTTCGCAAAGATTTAGCCGCACCGGCCAGGTTTGCAAGTGAATTGCAGTCGCGCTTTCGGGAACGTGATGCAGATCAGATCCGCATGCGGCGATCGGCACTTTTGTTTGCCGGCCGCGCCAGATATAGAGTACCGTAGCAGTCTTGAGAACCATTCTCAAAAACAGGCGCGCCATGGCGCGCCGGCTCGGCTCCGCGGTTTGTCGCCCGGGGCCATCAACCGTGAGAGTCCGACCATGCCGTCCGACGTGATCCAGACCGTTCCGCCGCTCAGCGGGCAGCCGCGGAAAGTCGGCCTGTCCCAGGACTGCACCTGTTTTCTGGACGTGATGCGGGTGATGGACCGGATGCGCATCAACTGGGTGCCGAAGTGCGCCCTGGTGTCCGCCGGCGCCCGGGTGATGATGCGCCACCACCCGGAACTGGATTTCGACCAGGCCCGCGCCCGGGTCGAGGGCTGGGCGACCGACTTGCTCGCCACCGCCTCGGACGCGGACTGACCCGGTCGGAGAGGGGACCCCGTCCGCGCCCGCCTATGCGGGGACGATGCGCACGGCGGTGCCGTTGGCGCTGACCATCAGCATCGAGCCGCTCTTGCCGACCACCTCGTAATCCAGATCGATGCCGATCACGGCGTTGGCCCCCACCGACGCGGCCTCATTGGCCAGGTCTTCCAACGCCAAATCCTTGGCCTGTTTGATTTTCTTCTCATAGGAGCCGGCGCGGCCGCCGACCACGTCCCGGATGCCGGCGAACAGATCGGAGAAGATGTTGGCGCCGATGATCGCCTCGCCGCTGGCGATGCCCAGATAGGCTTCGATCCGGTGGCCTTCGATGGCGTCGGTGGTGGTGATGATCATGGCTGGCGGCTGTCCCCAGTGTTCAGTGGCGGAAGTGGCGCATGCCAGTGAACACCATGGCAAGCCCGTTTTCATCAGCGGCGGCGATCACCTCCTCATCCCGCACCGAGCCGCCCGGCTGGATCACCGCCG
>CAYNRD010000123.1:0-6721 GCA_964399515.1 uncultured Mycobacteriaceae bacterium
GTTGGGCCGCGGTCGGGGTCGTCCCACAGGGGCGGGTTTTGGTTGGGCGGTCGCGCGCGATCTGCCGGCATGGTCGGTCTCCGAACGGGGACGGTCCTTACCCGTCCTGAACATCTTTCCAAGATCCGTGCCGGGGCGGACGGAATTGCCGGGTGGCCGAACCGTACCCCTTGCACGGATGCGGGCTTGGCGCCTGACCGCGATCAAAACATTCGCGCCCGGCGGCGGACCCGTCACGCTTCACCCTGGGCAGGCCCGGCAAATGTTGCTATATAAATCTTGCCTACGGGTGACGGCGGACACGGCGTGGGTGGTATCGGTTGGGCTGACACGCGGCCGGACCCGGGAACCGGGCCGGAGACGATAGGGGGCGGCGGTCCAAGCGAAAGCGGGCATTCGGCGAATGGATCTGAAATTTTTCCAGCTGGTCAGCAATCGTCTGGAATATCTCTCCCAGCGGCAAAACGTGGTCGCGCAGAACATCGCGAATTCGGACACGCCGCGCTATCGGCCCTCGGACGTTGTGCCGTTCGATCAGCACATGGCGCAGTCCGGGTTTGGGCGGATGGCGCCGGCGGTGACCACGGCTGGCCACATTCCAGGGCGCGGCGTGAACACGGTCGAGGTGCGCTCGGACCGCATCAACAACCCGTATGAAATTTCGCCGTCCGGAAACGAGGTGATCTTGGAACAGCAGATGTTCAAGCTGAACCAGACCCGCAGTGCCCACAACCTGGCCCTTAACCTGTACCGGAAGCATGCCCAGATGCTGCAAATGGCGCTGAGCGGCGGCGGCGGTGCCCGCTGACCGTGACCGGCGGCCCGGAACGCAAGGATTGAACCCATGGATGTCAGTATCGCCTCCCGGATCGCGGCCGACGCCATGCGCGTCCAGGGCACCCGGCTGCGGGTCATCTCGGAGAACATCGCCAACGCCAGCTCGACCGGCAACACCCAGGAATCGCTGCCCTATCGCCGGCAGGTCGTCACCTTCGAGGATGAGTTCAACCGGGAACTGGGCGCGCGCACCATCCAGATCGCCGACGTCAACCAAGACGATTCGGAGTTCCAGCGGCGGTTCCTGCCCGGCCACCCGGCGGCCGATGACGAGGGGTTCGTGCTGTTCCCGAACGTGAACACCCTTGTGGAGATGATGGACATGCGCGAGGCGCAACGGTCCTACGAAGCCAATTTGAACGTGGTCGATACCGCCCGGTCGATGTTGAGCCGGACGGTGGAACTGCTGCGCACCTGAGGGGGATTGGGGACATGGTCGATTCGGCAATCAACGGCGCTGTCGATGCCTATCGGCAGACGGTCGATCGGGTCCAGAGCCCGGGCGCGGGGGCCGCGGACGGCCCGGGCGAGGCGGTGCCGGCCTTCTCCTCGCTGATCCGCTCGCAGCTGGAAGGGGCGGTGGACGCCTCCCTGCGCAGCGAACGGCTCAGCGAGGCGGCGATCGCCGGGAATGCCGATGTCAACGATGTGGTCCTGGCGGTCAATTCGGCCGAAATGACCTTGCAGACCATCACCAGCATCCGCGACCGGCTGGTGCAGGCCTATCAACAGATCATCCGGATGCCGATCTAGGCCGTACGCCCAAGGTTCTTTCGCCGCGCAGGGGCCGCGCGGCGGGATCATGTGGGCCACGGCCCGGTCATTGGCCCGGCTGGATCGTCCCACGACGCGGGAGGGGCGCTTGGAATCCCAAGTGGTGCTGGATTGGGTGCGCCAGTCCCTGATCGAAGTGGTGCTGATCTCCGCACCCATCATGCTGATCGCGCTTTTGGTGGGCTTGATCGTCTCGGTCTTCCAGACCTTGACGCAGATTCAGGAAATTACCCTGACGTTTGTTCCAAAGATCATTGTAGTCTTTATTGGAATTATTTTCTTTCTGCCCTTCATGTTGGACAGCATGACCCAATTCGCCATCGAGATCTTTGACCAGATCGTGCGGATTCAATAATGCCGGAGCTGCAGCAGCTGGTCACCCAGGAGGCTTACGCGTTCCTGATCATCTTCATGCGCCTGGCCGCGGCCATGGCCCTGTTTCCAGGGTTCGGCGACAACACCGTGCCGATGAACGTCCAGGTCCTGGTCTCCCTGCTGTTCAGCTTCGTGGCGCTGCCGGTGGTCGGCCCCGACCTGCCGCCGCCGCCGGCCTCGATGATCGGCCTTGGCAGTCTGATCGCGTCGGAAGTCCTGATCGGCACCTTCATCGGCCTGGTGCCGCGGCTGTTGACCGCCGGCCTGGGGTTCGCCGGCCACATCATCTCGATTCTGGGCCAAATGGCCAATGCCCAGATCTTCAATCCGCAGCTCGACACCTCGGGCGCGATCGTCTCCACCTTCCTGACCCTGGGGGCGATCACGGCCCTGTTCGCGACCGACCTGCACCACCTGATGATCCTGGCGGTGGTGGACAGCTACACCTTGTTTCCGCCGGGCGAGTTCCTGCCGCTGGGCGACAGCGCGTCGATCCTGACCACGTTTCTCGACGCCAGCTTTCTGATCGGCCTGCAGCTGGCCGGCCCCGTGATCCTGGTCTCGGTGGTGATGAACGTGACCATGGGCGTCATGGGGCGCCTCGCCCCGCAAATCCAGGTGTTCTTCATCATCCAGCCCTTGATCACCTGGATGGCGGTGTTGTTTTTCTCGATCACGGTCACCACCATGATGCTGTTGTGGGTTGGCTTTTTTGAAGAGCATATGTTGCGCTTTTTACAGCCTTTTTAATTTAACATGGGTCCCGACCGATGTCCGACGACAAGGACTCAAAAACAGAAGAACCGACCGCCAAACGGCAAGGCGAAGCCCGCAACAAAGGCAATGTCCCGAACAGTACAGAAGTCAAGAATTTTGGGGTAATCGTTGGGCTGTTCTTGCTTATTGTCTTGTTTTTGCCTTGGATCGCCGGCACCCTCATGGAAAGGATGGGGGAGTTTCTGAGGTCGGTTCATGATGTTAGCATGACCGCCGAAAGCTTGATGACTTTTTTCGGGGTTATCGCCGTCGATCTGTTCTTGTTGCTTCTGTTGCCGATCCTGATGTTTATCGCAATCACGATTGTTGCGAATGTCAGCCAATTTGGCTTCTTGTTTACGACCTATCCATTGAAGCCAAAGCTTAGTAAACTAGATGTTATTAACGCGGCGAAGCAGAAACTCAGTTTCCAATCCGTTGTGGAGTTCATTAAGTCGGTCTTAAAGTTTATCGTGATCACGGCCGTCGCCGCACTCATCCTTTTGCCGGAATCGAATCGCTTCACACAGTTTTCCGAATATCATCCAGAAGTATTTTTGTATGAGCTTTGGATTATCATCATAAAGCTCCTGTTGGCATTTCTATTTGTCATTGCCATCATTGCCATTATCGATCTGATCTATACGCGCCATAAGCACCATGAAAGCTTGAAGATGACCAAGCAGGAGGTGAAGGACGAGCGCAAGAACGCCGAGGGCAATCCGGAGGTCAAGCGCCGCATCGCGAGGCTGCGGGTGCAGCGGTTTCGGGAGCGGATGATGAAGAACGTGCCCCGCGCCGATGTGGTGGTCACCAACCCGACCCATTACGCGGTCGCCCTGGAATACAAGGCCGGCCAGAACACCGCACCGAAGGTGATCGCTAAGGGCCAGGACTTCATCGCCCTGAAGATCCGGGAAGTGGCCGAGGAGTACGACGTGCCGATCGTCGAGAATCCGGCCGTGGCCCGCGCGCTCTACGCGGCGTGCGAACTCAACGACGAGATCCCGCCCGAGCAGTACAAGGCGGTCGCCGAGATCATCTCGTTCGTCTACCGCGTCCAGGGGCGCAAGGCGTCCTGATGGCGGGGGAGGCGACGTCCGTTTGGGCGCTGGCGGCCCCGTGGCTCGCGGGCGGTTTGGCGGTGGCCCTGGCCGTCGCCTTGGCCGGGTATGGCGGGCTGTCGCGCCAATTCCGGGTGTTGCGCGGCGCGTTCGACAGCACCCAGGCCGGCCATGCCATCGTCGATACCTCGGGCCGGGTGTTGCGGGCCAACCGGGCCATGGCCCCGCTTCTGGACGGGCGGCCACTGGCGCATATCGATGAGTTGGCGGCTCTGTTCGCCCGGGACCCGCTGATGTTCTCCCGGTTCGAGCGGGTGCGCCGCAGCACCCAGGAGGGGGTGCCGATCTCGATCGAGATGCGCCGCCGCCATGAAACGCCCGAAGGGATGCCGGCGGTCGCCTGGTGGCTGATCTCGACCCAGCCGCTCAGGGCCGGCCCCGGGCGCAGCCTGTGGCGGATCGAGGACGTCTCCACCCAGCGGGAGACCGAGGCCCTGTTGCGGGAAGAACAGCTGAAGCTGGTGGACTTCCTGGATCACGCCCCGATCGGGTTTTATTCCGTGGACCAGCAGGGCGCGTTCCTGTTCGCGAACGCCACCTTGGCCCGCTGGCTGGGGGTCGATGCCCGGGATCTGGTCCGGGGGTCCGCCACCCTCGGCGACTTCCTGGCCGAGGATGCCCAGGACGCGGCCCGGTCCCTGGTGCCCGATCCCGGCAGCCAAAGCTCGGTCGAGGTGCCGATGCGGTCGGTGACCGGCCGGGTGTTCCCGGCGGCGATCACCCAGTCGGTGGTCATGGAGGAGGATGGGCGAATCTGGACCCGGTCGGTGGTGCGGGACCTGACCGCCGACAGTGTCATGCGCCAGGCCCTGCTGCGCTCGGAGGCGCGGTTCCAGCGCTTTTTCGAGGAGGCGCCGATCGGCGTCGCCCAGATCGACCGGGAGCACCGGCTGGTGGAGTGGAACCCGGCCTTCGCCCGGCTGCTGGAGCAGGCCGGGCATAGCCCCAGCCCGGGGCCGATCCTGGACGTGTTCCGGCCCGATGACCGGCCGCTGTTGACCGAGCGGTTCCGGGCGGTGGCGGCGGGGGCCAGCATCGCGGCGCCGGTGGAAGCGGGCCTGGCCGGGCCGTCGGTGCGCCTGGTCAGCGTGTTCGTGCGCCGCCTGTTGGGCGGGGACGGGCCGGACAAGGACGGGCTGATCCTGCAATTCATCGACCAGACCGAACAGCGCGCGCTGGAGATGCAGATTGCCCACGGCCAGAAAATGCAGGCGGTTGGCCAGTTGGCCGGCGGCATCGCCCACGACTTCAACAATCTGCTCACCGCCATGATCGGGTTTTGCGACCTGTTGCTGATCCGCCACCGTCCGGGCGACCCCAGCTTTGGCGACCTGATGCAGATCAAGCAAAACGCCAACCGGGCGGCGAATCTGGTCCGCCAGCTGTTGGCCTTCTCCCGCCAGCAGACCTTGACCCCCCGGGTGCTGGACCTGACCGACGCGCTGGCGGAGCTGACCAACCTGATCCGCCGCCTGATCGGTGAGAACATCGCCCTGAACATGCGCCACGGCCGGGACCTGTGGCTGATCAAGGTCGACCAGGGCCAGCTGGAGCAGGTGATCATCAACCTGGCGGTCAATGCCCGGGACGCCATGCCCGACGGCGGCAGCCTGACCATCGAGACCGGCACCGTGTCGTTCCCGGACCCGGTGCCGATCGCCCATGGCTCGGAAAGCGAAATCCCGCCCGGTGACTATGTCTCGATCATGGTCCGGGACAGCGGCACCGGCATTCCGCCCGACATCCTGGACCGGATTTTCGATCCGTTCTTCTCCACCAAGGAGGTCGGCCAGGGCACCGGGCTTGGCCTGTCGACCGTCTACGGCATCGTCCGCCAGACCGGCGGCCACATCACCGTGGACACCGCGGTCGGCGACGGCACTTGCTTCACCATCTATCTGCCGCGCCATGCGGCCCCGAAAGCATCGGCCGTGGGCGCCGATCAGCCAACCGCCGGCGCCGACCCGCCGCCGGCCGCGGCGCCCGAGGATTTGACCGGCATCGAGACCGTGCTGCTGGTCGAGGACGAGGACCCGGTGCGCATGTTCTCGGCCCGGGCCCTGGAAAAGAAGGGGTATCAGGTGCACCAGGCGGCCTCGGGCGCCGAGGCGATCGCGCTGTTGGACACGGGGCCCGGGCGCATCGACCTGGTGATCACCGATGTGGTGATGCCGAACATGGATGGCCCCACCCTGGTCGCCAAGATTCGCGACCGGCACCCGGAGATGAAATTCATCTGCATATCGGGCTATGCCGAGGACCGGTTCCGCGAACAGCTGGACGCGGCGTCGGTGCATTTTCTGGCCAAGCCGTTCAGCCTCCAGCAGCTGGCCGGCAAGGTGAAGGCGGTTTTGGACGAACCGTGACAATGTTCCGGTTTTGTGCTTGCGAAAAACGGAACATACTGTGTACAAAGGCGCTGTTGATGGCCGCAGACCCGTGTGGGAAAAGGGGGTTCAATGTCGCAAGCCAATCTCCGTCTGGTGGAAAAATCGGAAATGGATAAGCAGAAGGCGCTGGATGCGGCGCTGGCGCAGATCGACCGGGCCTTTGGCAAGGGCTCGATCATGAAATTGGGCGCCCGGGACAGCGTTGAGATCGCGACCATCCCCACCGGATCGCTCAGCCTGGATATCGCGCTGGGCATCGGTGGCTTTCCCAAGGGGCGGGTGATCGAGATCTACGGGCCGGAAAGCTCGGGCAAGACCACCCTGGCCCTGCACGCGGTGGCCGAGGCCCAGAAACGCGGCGGCACCTGCGCGTTCATCGATGCCGAGCATGCGCTGGATCCGGTCTATGCCCGCAAGCTGGGGGTCAACATCGATGAGCTGCTGATCTCCCAGCCCGATGCCGGC
>CAYNRD010000124.1:0-6661 GCA_964399515.1 uncultured Mycobacteriaceae bacterium
ATCCCGCCCTCGAGCATCCTGATCGTCTACGGTGTGGCGACCGAGGAATCGATCGCGCGGCTGTTCATGGCCGGGGTGTTTCCGGGCCTGATGCTGATCGGCCTGTTCATGGGCTATGTGATGCTGTGGGCGTGGTTCAACCGCGCCCGGCTGCCAAAGCCCGAGCATGGCATACCGTTTGTGGAGAAGCTGCGCCGGTCCGGCCGGTTGATCCCGGTGCTGCTGCTGGTGGTGGGTGTGATCGGCTCGATCTATGCCGGGGTGGCCTCACCCACCGACGCCGCCGCCGTGGGCGTGTTCCTGGCCCTGGTGCTGACCTGGCTGACCGGCGGGTTGAGCCGGGCCACCTTCATCGACGGCATCATGGCCGCCACCCGCACCAGCTGCATGATCGCCCTGATCCTGGCCGGGGCCGCGTTCATGAGCGTGGCCATGGGCTTCACCGGCATCCCACGGGAACTGGCCGCCTGGGTCGGCGGCATGGAGCTGTCGCCCTATGCCCTGCTGGCGGTGCTGACCCTGTTTTTTATCATTCTGGGGTGTTTTCTGGACGGGATCTCGGTGGTGGTGCTGACCACCGCCGTGATCCTGCCGGTGGTGGAGGCGGTCGGCATCGACCGGATCTGGTTCGGCATCTTCCTGGTGCTGGTGGTGGAGATGAGCCAGATCACCCCGCCGGTCGGCTTCAATCTGTTCGTGATCCAGGGCATGACCGGTGACAATGTCCTGCGGGTGGCGGTGAACGCGCTGCCGTTCTTCTGCCTGATGCTGCTGGGTGTGGTGCTGTTGGTGCTGTTTCCGGGCATTGCCACCTGGCTGCCCGACCAGATGGGGAGATGAGCCGATGCCCGATGCCGTGACCGCCGGTGTCACCGACACCATCCGCGACCGGGCCCGGGCGGTGCGCGCCCGGGTGCGGTCCGGGCAGCATTCCGGCCAGACCGCCGGGCTTAGCCCCGGCAGCGTCCAGGGCAATGTGGCGATCCTGCCCGCCGATTGGGCCGGGGAGTTCCTGAACTTCTGCCGCCGGAACCCCAAGCCGTGCCCGGTCCTGGCCATGGGTGACCCGGGGGATCCCCGCCTGGCGGAGCTGGGGGCGGATATCGACATCCGCACCGATGTGCCCCGCTACCGGATCTTCGAGGACGGCCGGAGTGTCGCCGAGGTCACCGACATTTCCGATCTCTGGCGCCAGGACCTGGTCGCCTTCGTGATCGGCTGCTCGTTCTCGTTCGAGGAAGCCTTGGTGCAGGCGGGGGTGCCGGTCCGCCATCTGGACCTGGACATCGAATGCCCGATCTACAAGACAAACCTGCCCCTGACGCCCGCCGGCCGCTTCTTCGGCGACATGGTGGTGTCCATGCGGCCGATGCGGCCCGACCAGGCGATCCGGGCCATCCAGATCACGTCGCGTTATCCCAATGTCCATGGCGCGCCGGTGCATTTCGGCGATCCGGGCCAGGTCGGCATCCAGGATCTCGCCGAAGTGGACTATGGCGGACCGGTGCCGATTTACGAGGGTGAGGTGCCGGTGTTCTGGGGTTGCGGGGTCACCCCCCAGGCCGTGGCGGAAGCCGCCAAACCGCCGCTGATGATCACCCACAAACCCAATCATCTGCTGATCACCGACCTGATCAACGCCGAACTGGCGGTGATCTGATCGCCGCCGGCCTCGAGGCCAGCCTTTGGGTCAGTTGAGGCGTTGGGGCAGGTCGGCGATCGCCTGGTCGATCAGCGCGCCGGCCCGGGCCTCGTCCAAGCCGTCGGCGATCAGCGTACGGGATGCGGCGACCGCCGCATCGACCGCGGTGGCCCGCAGGTCCGCCGCCGCCGAGGCCTCGGCCTGGGCGATGCGCTCCTTCATCGCCGCCTCCCGGCGGGCGAAGGCGGCATCCAGGTCCGCCATGGCCTGTTCGGTCATCCGGGCGGCATCGGCCTTTGCCTGGGCGATGATCTGCTCCGCATCGTTCAGCGCGTCACGCTGCTTGCGCTGGATGTCGGACAGGGCCGCCTGGGCTTCCTCCCGCAGGCGCTGGGCCTCCTCCAGCCCGGCCTTGATCCGGGCCGCCCGGGCATCCAGGCCGGATAGGACCTGGGTGTGGCCGCCCATGTAGAAGGCCAAGCCGAACAGAATCACCAACGCCACCAGCAGCCAGACCTCATCCGGAATGCCGGTGGTGGCGGCCTGGGCCTTCAGGATGGTGAAGGTCGTGATGTCGAGCGCCATGACGCTGGTCCTTGTCAAGCCGGGGTCAAGCCGGGGTCAAGCCGGGGCCGGTCAGCGGGCCGTGTTCAATTCGGCGCCCACCGCATTGGCCGCCGCGCCGGCCTCGGGCCGGACCCCGGTCAGGCGCTCGGTGATCGCCTGGGCCGCTTCGGTGGCGATGGCGGACAATTCCCCCTTCACCGCGTCCCGTTCGGCGGCGATGCGGGATTCGGCCTCCTCCAGCCGTTTGCCCAGGCGGGCGTTCAGGTCCGCCTCCCGGGTGCTGGTGGTCTTGGCGATGTCGGCCTTGGCCTGGCTCAGGGCGGCGGCGGCGTCGGACCGGGCCTTGGCCAGGGCCGCTTCATAATCATCGACCATAGCCTGGGCGTCCCGCTTCAGCGCCTCGGCCTTGTCCAGGTCACTGGAGATGCGCTCGGACCGCTCTTCCAGGATCTGGCCGATGCGCGGCAACGCCACCCGCGACATCAGCAGGTACAAAATGGTGAAGAACACCGCCAGCCAGAACAGCTGGCTGGCGAAGCTCGAAGGATCGAACTGTGGCATTGCGCCCTCCGATCACCGGGCGGCGCCCCGGGGGGCGACCGCCCGGGACTGCCGGGTCAGACGAACAGGGCGATCAGGCCGATGATCAGGCCGAACAGGGCAATCGCCTCGGTCGCCGCGAAGCCGATGAACACGGTGGCGCCGATCTCTTCCTTGGCGGCCGGGTTCCGGGCCAGGGCCTGGAAGTAGGACGACCAGACATTGCCGACACCGATACCGGCGCCGAACATGCCCAAAGCCGCCAGGCCGGCACCAATGTAACGAGCTGCATCCGCTTCCATGGGAGAGGTCCTTTCTCAAAGATCGGGAAGGGGTGGGATGGAGGGTTGGCCCCAAAGATGGCGCCGTGCTTAGCAGGGACGGCGCCCGGGGTGAAGCCCAAAGCGTGGCACCGCGGGCGGGCGGGGACCGGGGCGGCCCGCCGCCTCGGGGTGCGGGCCTCAGTGCATGTGCAGGGCGTCGTGCAAGTAAATGCAGGTCAGGATCGCGAAGACATAGGCTTGGATCACCGCGATCATGAACTCCAGCGCCGTGATGCCGACCAGGCCCAGGATCGGCAGGAAGCCGAAAATGCCCATACCGGCCACGAACCCCGCCACCACCTTCAGCATCAGGTGGCCGACGGTCATGTTGGCGAACAGGCGCACGGCCAGGCTGATCGGCCGGGACAGGTAGGCCACCAGTTCGATCGGCACCAGGATCACGGCCGTCCACAATGGCGCCCCCTCGGGGAAGAAGATCTTCAAATAGCCGGCACCGTGGCGGGCGAAGCCCAAGACCGTGACCCCCAGGAAGACCACGATCGCCATGCCGAAGGTGACGATGATGTGACTGGTGAAGGTGAAGCTGCCCGGGATCATACCCAGCAAATTGCCGAACAGGATGAACATGAACAGGGTGAAGATGAACGGGAAGTACTGGCGGCCGGCACTGCCGACATTGTCCCGGACCATGTTCGCCACCGTCTCATACAGGATCTCGGCCATCGCCTGGGCCCGGCCCGGCACCAGCGACCGGCCGCGCGCGGACAGGATCATAAGGGCCGACACCGCGATCACCGCGAACATCATCCACAGCGAGGAATTGGTGAACGACAGATCCAGGCCGCCGACCTGGATGTCCAACAGCGGCGTGACGATAAACTGATCGGTCGGGCTCTTGGCCATGGTCGAACTCCGCATCCGGTGTCGCCCCCGTGGGTGGGGGCGGTTGGGGGCCGGGTATGAGTGTGGTCCCGCTAATCGGGATCGGCGGCCGGGGCGGCCTTTGCCTTTTCTTCCCGGGCGCGCCGCTCCAATTCTTTGGCGGTGCGATACACGGTTAAAAAGCCGGCGGCCATGCCGATCAACAAGAAAATCACCATGAACAGCGGCCGCGTGCCCAACCAGCCGTCCAACAGATAGCCCAGCACGCCGCCGACCACCACGGCCGCGACCAGCTCAACCCCGATCCGCATGCCGGCCCCCAATCCCTGGGCCCGGGCCAGCTTCTTGGGATCGACCTTGTTCCAGCCGCCTTGGCGGCGCTTCAACTCCGCCGCCCGGTCGGAAAGCCGGGTCAGTTTCGCCAACGGATCCTCTTGACCCGGCGGGGACGGGGGGTCTGCCACGGCACACCTGCTCACAACCTCGCCGCAGGTCTAGGACGGCCCCGGGCTCCGGGTCAAGACGGCGGGCGATCGGGATGTTATCGGGGACGCCCCAGCCCCCCTGACTTCCGGACACCGCCCATGTCGCCGGCCCTGATGACCTACGCCGCCCTTACCGTCGCCATCGTCCTAGAGGTGATCGGGACGACGTTCCTGCAAAAATCCCAGCAGTTCTCCCGGCCGGTCCCGACCCTGGTCACCCTGGTGGCCTATGGCGGGGCGTTCTTTTTCCTGTCGGTCGCGCTGAAGACCCTGCCGCTGGGGGTGGCCTATGCCATGTGGTCGGGCCTGGGCATCGTGTTGGTCACGGCGGCGGGCTATCTGGTGTTCCGCCAAGGCTTGGACGCGCCGGCGCTGCTTGGCATCGGCCTGATCATCACGGGCGTGGCCGTCATCAACCTGTTCTCCAAGACCGCGGGGCACTGAAGCGCCGACCGGCCCGTTCCCCACGTCCACCCCGAAACCGGCCCCCATCAGACCCCTGGCCTTTACGAGGGAGAGTCGGAATGGGTTGGCGCGGGTGCCGCTTTTCACGCGGTTTGGCGGAGGGCCTGGGCGCCTTGCAGATCGACGGAGACCAGTTTGGAGACCCCCTGTTCGGCCATGGTGACGCCGTAGAGGCGGTCGACCCGGGCCATGGTCATGCGGTGGTGGGTGACGACCAGAAAACGGGTGCGCCCGGGGGCCGCCATCTCCTCGACCAGGCTGATGAACCGGTCCACATTGGCGTCGTCCAGGGGGGCGTCAACCTCATCCAGCACGCAGATGGGCGAGGGCTTGGTCAGGAACACCGCGAACAAGACCGCGATCGCGGTCAGCGCCTGTTCGCCGCCCGATAACAGCGACAGGGTCTGCAGCGTCTTGCCCGGCGGCTGGGCGAAGATCTCCAGCCCCGAGGTCAACGGGCTGTCCGGGTCGGTCAGCGCCAGCCGGGCCTGGCCGCCGCCGAACAGCCGACAGAACAGGTGGGAGAAGTGGCCGTTGACCGCCTCGAAGCTGGCGATCAGGCGTTCCTTCGCCTCCCGGTTCAGGGTCGCGACCCCCTGGCGCAGCCGGTCGATGGCCTGGATCAGATCCTGGCGCTCATCCAGCAGGGCCTGGGTTTGGGCGGCCAGTTCGGTCGCCTCCTCCTCGGCGCGCAGATTGACCGCCCCCAACCCGTCCCGGTCCCGCCGCAGCCGGTCGATGGCCACGGTCGCCTCGGTGGCGTCGGGCGGTGCGGCGCCGTCCTCCAAACCGGCCACGGCGGCCAGCCGGTCGGCCGGCACCGACAGGTGCTCGGCGGCCCGGTCGGCCAAATCCTGGACCTGGCGTTGGGCGGCCTCCACCTGGGCTTGGGCGCGCACCCGGGTCTCCCGCGCCTGGGCCAGCTGCTGCTCGGCCTGGCGCCAGGCGCGCTCGGTCTCCCGGGCGGTGGTCTCCGCCCGCACCAGCGCCTCGCCGGCGGCGCGCTCGGCGGCCTCGGCGGTGCCCAGCTGATCGCGCACGGTGTCCAAGGCCGCCGCGATCTCGGCCGGGCGCCCGGTCAGGGCCGCGATCTCGCCGTCCAAGGTTTGGCGCCGGTCGGCCAAGGCCGCCAGGCGCCCGGACGCCTGGTCCCGCCGCTGGGCCCAGCCCTGGCGTTCGGTGGCGATCTCGGCCAGGCGCCGCTTGCGGCCGGCCGCCTGGCGGCCCAGGGTGTCGTGGGCCTGGCGGGCCTCCTGTTCGGCCTGGCGGGCCTGGGCCAAGCTGGTGCGGGCCCGGGTCAGCGCCCGTTCCCGGTCGGCCGGGTCGGGCAAGGCGGCCCGTTCGGCCCGGGCCTCGTCCAGGGCTTGGGCCAGACGGTCCCGCTCCTGGTCGGCTTCGGACAGGCGGGCGGCCAGCGCCTGGCGGCGGCTGTCCCGCTCGGCCCGGGCGCGATCGAGGCGCGCGTGTTCGGCCTGCAGCCGGTCCCGGTCCTGGGTCGCGGCGCGGGCCTCGTCCACCGCCTGGCGGACGGCCTGACGCGCGGCCTCCAGCGCCGCCCGCGCCAGGGCCGCCGCCTGTTCGGCCCGGTCGCGCTCGGCCGCGGCGTCGCCGATCGCGGCGCCAAGGGCCGTGACCCGGTTCACCTGGGTGAGGCGGACGGCGGCGGCACTGGCCGCGCCCGCCGGCACCACCACCCCGTCCCAGGCCCAGCGGCCGCCGGCCCGGTCGACCAGCTGCTGGCCTGGCACCAGGCCCGTGGCCAGGGCGGCGGGGTCGGCATCGCCATCGACCAGGCC
>CAYNRD010000125.1:0-6655 GCA_964399515.1 uncultured Mycobacteriaceae bacterium
TGCATGACGAGTACATCCTGGCCCTGGCCCGGTCGGTATCGGACGGGCTGCACAGCTGCGGGTATGTCTATTGCGCGGGCGACATGATGGCGTCCATTGGCCGGTGGCGGCAGCCGGTCCGGGTCTGGCGGCAGTATTTCCGTGGCTGGGTGCAAAAACCGGACCCCATGGCCCAGATGCTGGCCTCGGTGATGTTCGACCTGCGCCCGATCGGCGGGGAGGCCCGGCTGTTGGCCGATGTTCAGGCCGCCACCTTGGAGATGGCGGCCAAGAACAGCATCTTCCTGGCGCACATGGTCTCCAACTCCTTGAAGCACACCCCGCCCTTGGGCCTGATCCGCGGCTTTGCCACCATCCGCTCGGGCGACCACAAGAACACCGTGGACCTGAAGCATAACGGCGTGGTGCCGGTGGTCGATCTGGGCCGGGTCTACGCGCTGCAGGGGCGGATCGTGCCGGTCAACACACGCGCGCGCCTGACCCGGGCGGTGGAGCTGGGCGTGGTCAGCCCGTCGGGTGGCCGGACGCTGCTGGACGCCTATGACCTGATCGCCCGCACCCGGCTGGAACACCAGGCGGCCCGGATTCGCGACGGCCGGAAGCCGGACAACTTCATGGAGCCGGCGATGCTGTCCGACCTGCAGCGCAGCCATCTGCGCGACGCGTTCGTGGTGGTCAAGACCATGCAGGCGTCCCTGGCCCAGGGCCGGTCCGCGGCATTGTGATGGGCCCCACCGGGCGGGAAGCGTTTCGCCGGCCGGCCGGAAAGTGATACCGTCACCGTAACCGCCACCAGAGCGGATGTGTGGGAGGATGCAAGGCCCATGGCCTTTGAGTTGATCGCCGCCTTCGTGGCCGGCTTGGGGGCCGCCGGCCTGGTCATGATGCTGCGCCGGCTGACCGGCAATCGCCTGCCCCGTTGGCTGACCCCGGCGACCGCCGGCCTGGCGATGATCGGCTATGGCATCTGGACCGAGTATGCCTGGTTCGGCCGCACCACCGCGGCCCTGCCCGACGGCGTCGAGATCGTTAGCATCAACAGGACCCCGTCGGTGTTCCGGCCCTGGACCTACGCCGCCCCCTTCGTGGACCGGTTCGCCGCCGTCGACCTAGCCGCCGCCCAACGGCATGACGCGGCCCCGGGCCAGGTGCTGGTCGATGTCATGCTGATCGCGCGCTGGGGGCCGCGGGCGCGGGTACCGGTGCTGGTCGATTGCCAGGGCGCCCGCCGCGCCGATCTGATCGATGGTGCCGAGTTCGGCGCAGATGGCCGGATCCTGGACCCGGACTGGCGGCCGCTGGGCGGCGATGACCCCCTGATCGCTACCGTATGCGCCGATGTGGCGACCGCCCCCCCTGGGGAGGGCGCCATACCGCCGGGGGCCTCATAACCATGGCCGATCCGTGGGACCTGCGCCGTCGCCTGGGCCTGCGGACCCGGATCTTCCTGTTTTTCGCCCTGATCGCCGTGGGCTTTGTGGCGGCGGCGGTGCTGGGGGCCATGGCGGGCTACGGCCGCCTGGCCGGCGGCGCCACGGCTCCCTTGGATGCCTTTGTCCTGTCAAGCGTGATCGCCGGCTTCGGCGGGCTGGGCCTGGCCACCGCCGTGTGGTGGCTGTTCGACCGGAACGTCGCCAAGCCGCTGGTGGCCCTGTCGGCGGCGATGCGTGCCCGCAGCCATGCCGGTGTGACCGAGGAGATCGACCAGCACGATGCCCGCTATCTGGGTGATTTGGGCCCGGCCGCGGTGGCGCTGGCCGCCGACCTGATCGAGGAGCGGGCCGGCCGCGACATCGCGGTGGCGCGGCAGATCGCCCAGCAGGCCCGAGAGCGGGCCTATCTGGACGGGCTGATCGCCGCCCTGCCGGTCGGCATCGTGGTGCGGGATCCCGATGACCGGGTGGTGCTGTATAACGCCCGCGCGCGGGACCTGGCGGCGCGCCTGACCCAGGAGGCATGCGCGGCCCAGACCTGCCTGGGCCTGGACCGGCCGTTCAAGGTGCCGCTCGGCGCCGCCGTCGGGGCCGAGGCGATCGACCGGGACGGCATCCGGTTCCGGCTTCGGCCGCTGCCGGACCTGACCCGCCAGGGCCTGTCCCAGGGCGGCTGCAGCATTGTTGCGATCACCGCCATCCCCACCGCCGCCACCGCCACCGCCCTGGCGGCACCGCTGCCCGCCCCGGCCTTAGTCGAGGATTTGTCGCTCCTGGACCGCCCTCCGGGCATTCTGGGGTTGGAGAGTGACTTGGACGATCTGAGCTTCGTGGTCTTCGACACCGAGACCACCGGGCTGCATCCGGATCGCGGTGACCAGATCGTGCAGATCGGTGCGGTGCGGGTGGTGGCCGGGCGCCTGGTCGCGGGTGAGGTGTTCGACACCTTGGTCGATCCGGGCCGGCCGATCCCGGCGGCATCGACCCAGGTGCATGGCATCGCCGACCGGGACGTAGCCGGCGCGCCCGTGGTCACCGCCGCCGTGCGCGCCTTGCACCGCTTTGCCGATCGGGCGGTGCTGGTGGCCCATAACGCCCCCTTCGACATGGCCTTCCTGCGCCGGGAGGAGGCGCGGATCGGCGCGCGCTTCGACCAGCCGGTGCTGGACACCATCCTGCTGTCCGCGACCCTGTACGGCATCACCGAACGCCATGACCTGGATTCGGTGGTGGGCCGGCTGGGCGTCCCCTTGGCGGATGCGGATCGGCACACCGCCCTGGGCGATGCCCGCGCGACGGCGGAAGCGTTGGTGCGCATGCTGCCCATGCTGCGCGCCCAGGGCGTGAAGACCCTGGGCGACGCCTTGCAGCAATCCCGCCGCTTCAAACGCCTGTTGGCGCCGGTGACGCCGGCGGGGGCGGAGCCGGCCCAGGGGACCACGGCGCCGGCGCACTCCCCATAGGCGTCCGTCACACGGGTCGTCCGCCAAATCGCCTGCAGCCCGCGCACGCCCTGTTCGCCCGCGCGGAATTTTGCTAACGCCACCCCATCCCTTTGGCAGAGAGCCCCTCCACACGCCCGTGTCCGCCGATCTCTTTCCCCTGGTCGTCGATGTCGACGGCAGCCTGATCCGCACCGATCTGGGTTTTGAAGCCTGGTTCGCCGCCGCCGGGCGCATGCCCGCGACCGCCGCCCGCTGCCTGGGCGTGCTGAAGGACGGGCGGGCGGCGTTCAAGCGGCGCCTGGCCGAACACAGCGTGCCCGATGCCGCCTTGCTGCCCTACCGTCCGGAGGTGCTGGCACTGATCGACCGGGCCCGGGCCGATGGCCGGCCGATCGCCCTGGCCTCGGGCAGCGACCGGGCCTGGGTGGCGGCGGTGGCGGCCCATCTGGGCGGCATCGACCGGATCTTCGCGTCCGATGGCAAGATCAACCTGACCGGACCCCACAAGGCCGATGCGCTGGTGTCCGCCTATGGCGAGCGCGGCTTTGACTATGTGGGCAATGCCCGTGTCGATCTGGCGGTATGGCAACGGGCGCGCCGGGCCTACACGGTGGATTTGACCCCCAAGCTGGCCCGCCGGGTCGAGCGGTTGGGGGTGGAGGTCACCCATTTGGCCGCGCGCCCGGACCTGTCGGTGACCGCGCAGGCGCTGTGGGCCGGGCTTCGCCCGCACCAATGGGCCAAGAACACGCTGGTGTTCCTGCCGGTGCTGGCTGCCCACAGCCTGGCGTTTGGGGAGTGGCTGGCGGCGTTGATGATCGGGCTTTCCTTGTGCCTGGCCGCGTCGGGCATCTATCTGATCAACGACATGATCGACCTGGAGGCGGACCGACGGCATCCGCGCAAACGGCACAGGCCCCTGGCGGCGGGGCATGTTCCGGGGGCATTGGCGGCGGTGGTGGCGGTGCTGTGCATCGTGGCCGCGGTGTGGCTGGCGGTCTGGGGTGTCGGGGCCGGATCCGGGCTCGCGGTCTTGGGCTATGTCCTGGTCAGCCTTGCCTACACCGGTGCCTTCAAGCGGCTGGTGGCGGTCGATATCGCGGTGCTGGCCGGGCTGTACGCGGCCCGGGTCGCGATCGGCGGCCTGGCGGCGTCGATCCCGCTGTCCGGGTTCCTGGTCGCGTTCAGCCTGTGCCTGTTCTTGAGCCTGGCCGCGATCAAGCGCCAGACGGAACTGGTCGATGCCAAGGCCCGCGGGCTGGAGCGGGTGTCCCGCCGGGGCTACCGCACCGCCGATTTGTGGTGGGTTACGGCACTCGCGGTGGCCGCCGGCCTGGCCGCGGCGGGGATCCTGGTGCTGTACGCCCTTGGGGACACCGCCCAAACCCTGTACGCCACGCCGACATTGCTGTTGGCGATCGCGCCGGCCTTGGTGGCCTGGCTGGGCTGGATGATCGTGCTGAGCCGGCGCGGGCGCATGCATGACGATCCGGTGGCCTTCGCCCTGACCGATCGCACCAGCCTGGCCGCGGGGATCTCGGTCGCCTTCCTGGCGGTCTCGGCCGCACTCGTTCCCCTATGAGCGGGCCCGTATGACCGATTGGGCCGAGCAGCGCCTGACCGGCTGGGGGCGTTATCCCGTCCACCACGGCCCGGTCACCGCCGCCGCCGATGCCGCGGCCGCCGAACGCGCCGTGGCGGCGTCGGCCCTGATCGCGCGCGGTGCCGCCCGGGCCTATGGCGACAGTGCCGCCGGCGCCGGCCACACCCTGGACATGACCCGGATGAACCGGTTCCTGGCCTTCGACCGCAAGGCGGGCACGGTCACGGTCGAGGCGGGGGTGACGGTGGGCGATCTGATCGCCGTTTCCCTGCCGCGGGGCTGGTTCCCCGCCGCCGTGCCCGGCACCAGCCATGCGACCATCGGCGGCATGATCGCCGCCGATGCCCATGGCAAGAACCACCGGCGCCAGGGCGGCTTCGGCCATTGGGTGGATTGGATCGACCTGGTCGATGCCAGGGGCGTGGTCCGCCGCTGCGGCCCCGACCATGCGCCGGCCCTGTTCCGGGACACCGTGGGCGGCATGGGGCTGACCGGGGTGATCCTGCGCGCGGGCCTGCGCCTGATCCCGGCCGAGACCGGCTGGATGGTGCATGAGACCCATCCGGCCGACGGCATCGGCCAGGCGCTGGATCTGTTGGACACCGTGACCCGGGACCGATACGGCGTCGCCTGGATCGACTACCTGAACCGCCGCCGCCCAGGCCGGGGCCTGGTGTTCGCCGCCCGGCACGCCTGCCCGGCGGACCTGGACCGGCGGCGCCGGCGCCAGGTCTTCGGCCCGCCGCCGCCGGCCACCGTGACCGTGCCGGTGGATGCGCCGGGCTGGTTGTTGAGCGCGCCCGCGATTCGGCTGTTCAACCAGGCCTATTACCGGGTCGGCGCGCGCCGGGCCGGCGGCCTGCACCTGGTCGATCACCGGCGGTTTTTCTTCCCCCTGGATGCCATCGGCGGCTGGAACCGGCTGTACGGGCGGGACGGGTTCGTGCAGTTCCAGGGGGTGGTGCCGGTGGTACGGGCCGAACCGGTGCTGGCCGAGATGATCGGCCTGGTCGCCCAGTCCGGGTTCGGGGCGTTCCTGGCCGTGCTCAAGCGCCTGGGGCCGGGTGCCGGCAGCCTGTCTTTCCCCATGGAGGGTTATACGATCAGCCTGGACTTTCCGAACACGCCCAAGGCGCTGGATCTGGTCCGCGCCCTGCAGAACCGCACCCATGACGCCGGCGGCCGGGTCTATCTGGCCAAGGACGCGCTGATGACCGCGGGCGACCTGCGCCGGGGCTATCCGGATTTGCCCGGCTTCCTGGAGCGCCGGCGGCAGGACGGCGCGGCGCCTAAGTTTCGGTCCCGCCAGGCCGACCGGCTTGGGCTGTGATGACCCGCGCACCGGTCCTGATCCTGGGGGCGATGTCCGATTTGGGCGTGGCGATCGGCCATCGCTTCGCCCGGGCCGGCCATGGCCTGCACCTGGCCGCCCGCGATCCCGACCGGCTGGCACCGGTATGCTCCGACCTGGCCATTCGCCACCGGGTGCCGGTGACGCCCCACGCCTATGACGCCACCGACCCCGCCGCGATCACCGCCCTGCTGCCGGCGTTGGACCCGGCACCGGAGGTGGTGATCAGCGTGGTCGGCTGGATGGGCGACCAGCCCCGGACCGAAGCGGAGGCGGACTTGGCCTGGCGCACCGTCGCAACCAACTTCACCGGCCCGTTGTGGAGCCTGGTCCGCGCCGCGGCGTTCCTGGACCAGACCGGCCGGCCGGGGGCCGTGATCGGCATCGGCTCGGTGGCGGGAGAGCGGGGACGGGCCAAGAATTACTGGTATGGCGCATCGAAAAGCGGTTTTCACCAAGGGCTCAGCGGCTTGCGCCAGCGCTATGCCCGGACCCGGGTGCGGGTGATCACCGTCAAGCCTGGCTATATCCGCACCGGCATGATCGAAGGTGCCAAGACCCCGGCCCTGATCACCGCCACGCCGGAGGCCTGGGCCGACCGGATTTACCGCGCCCACACCCGAGGCCACCGGGTGGTCTGGGACCCGAAATGGTGGCTGATCATGACCGTGGTCAAGCTGATCCCCGAACGGATCTTCGAACGCCTCAAATTCTAAAATTCGGGGACAGTATACCGATCAGATTCGATCAGATTCGGGGACAGTTTATAGATATACGACCCGGGGGGGGTAGCGTGCCCGGCCGGGGCTGGGTTTTATGTCAC
>CAYNRD010000126.1:0-6521 GCA_964399515.1 uncultured Mycobacteriaceae bacterium
CAGTCTTCCAAGGCGTAGTGTTCGACCACCGTCCGGCGGGCCTCCCGCCGGATCTCCTGGTGACGGTCCGGGTGATCCAGGACCTGGTCAACCCGGTCGGCGAAGTCGATCGGGTCCCAGAAATCGGCCAGGAACCCGTTTTCGCCCTCGCGGATCACCTCCTCCACCGGCGGGGTGCGGGAGCCGATCACGACACAGCCCATGCTCATCGCCTCCAGCATCGACCAGGACAGGACGAACGGCACGGTCAGGTACAAATGCACCGCCGAAAGCCGCAAAACCGACTTGAACTGGTCGTAGGGCAACTGTCCCACGAAGTGCAGCCGGTCCGTATCCACGGTCACCTCCCGCAGCATGTGCTCGCGCCAGGTGCCTTCGGCGGGGGCCTTGCCATAGCTGATGCCGTCGCCGCCGATGGCGATGACATGGGTGTTCGGCCGCCGGGCGTGGATTTCCTGGACCGTCTTCATGAAGGTTGGAAACCCGCGATAGGGCTCAAGGTTGCGGGCGACATAGGTCACCACCTCATCGCCGTGCCGGAACGACAGGCCGTTGGGCAAGGTGAGCGTCTGCTGGGGGTTCGGCGTGCACGCGTCAACATCGATGCCGTCGAACACCACCCGGATTCGGTCGTGCAGGAACGCTGGGAACTGGGCCGCCTGCCAGCGGGTCGGCGACTGGATCAGATCGGCGGCCTCGTAGCTCATCAGGTGGCTGGCATTCTTGATCCGCAGCCGGCATCGGGCATCCAGGTCCGGCTCCTTGCCGTCCAGGAATTCCACGTCGCTGCCCCGGGAGCGGTAATAGAACTCCCCGAACAGGACGATCCGCGCATCGGGGAACACCTCCCGCAGGAACAAGGCTTCGCCCCAGCCGGGATGGGCGCAGATCACATCGGGTGTGAAGCCCAGCTTGTCCTTGACGTGCTGGGCGGCGCGCACGGTCGCCTGGCCGCGCAGCACGGCACTTTCCGTGTTGACCAGATAGGGATGCAGGCCTTCGGTGTTGCCGCGGTGGGGTTTGGTGATCGCCACCCTCAGGCCGTCGGGCACCGGGTTCTTCCGCTGGGCGATGGCAAGCACCTCGTCCCGGTCGCTCTCCATCAGCTTGCGGACCAGGTTCTTGTACTGGCCGGGGAAATTCTGGTGCACCAGCAGCACCTTGCGCTTATCGGGCATTCGGGGGTCCGGAGGCGGTGGTCTCAACGGGGTATCAAGCGGTGGTAAAGCCCTCCCACCCGCTCGGCAATGCGGCTTTCGGAAAAATCGGCGACCACCCGGGCACGGCCGGCGGCCCCCAGGCGCTGGCGCAGGTCCCGGTCCCGCACCAGGCGTTCCAGCGCGCCGGCCAGGGGCCCGGCATCCCCGGGCGGGACCACCAGGCCGGTCCGCCCGTCCAGCACCAGATGGCGGCAGCCCGGAACATCGGTGGTCACCGCCGGCAGGCCGGTGGCCTGGGCCTCGATCAGGGCCCGGGGCAGCCCCTCGCCGCCGCGGGACGGCAGCAAGGCGATGTCCGCCGACCGCCACAGATCCGCGATGTCGGTCCGGTGGCCAAGCCATGTGATGCCGGGGATGCGGGCCCAGCCGGCCAGGGTTTCGGCCGGGATGGCGCCCGGGTTGGCGGCATCGATGCCGCCCGCCAGCACGAGGCGGGCCTGGGCGCCGCCCTGGGCCCGCAGCCGGCCGTCCAACGCCTGGAAGGCCGCCACCGCCAGATCGATGCCCTTGCTCCACAACATCCGGGCGACCACCAGAATGGTTACCGGCGCGCCCGGCGCGGCGCTTGGCCGGCCTGGTTCCGCCGGCCGGAACAGATCGGGATCGACACCGGCCCCCGGCAGCAGCAAGGTCCGGTCCGGGCTGGCCAGACCCAAACCCTGGGCCAGCGCGCCGTCATCGGGATTCTCCACCAAGACCCAGGCCCGCCGCCGCCAGATCAGCGGCGGCAGGGCCAGGCGCAGGACCGCCCGTGCGAACCGGGTCTTGGCCCCCTGGCCGACCGCGGTGAAGCCAAAGCCGGTGATCGCCAGGATCGGGCCGTGGATGCCGGCCAGACGGGCCGCCATGGCCCCGAACGCGCAGGCCCGCAGGCCGCTGGCGTGCAGCCGATCGACCCGCGCTCGGCGCAGTATCCGCACCAGCCGCACCAGCCCCGCCGCGACCGCGGTTGGGTTGTAGGCGGCGCGGGCCAGGCCCGGGTCGATGACGGGAAACCCCTGGGCGGCCAGGTCTTCGGCGGCGGCACTCCGGGTCGCGATCACCAGCACCCGGAAGCCCGCGTCCCGGGCCGCCCGGCCCATGGGCAGGAAATGGGAGGCGAAAACCCAGTCCTCCCCGGCCAGGAAGGCCAGCACCGGGCCGGACGCAGCCGCGGGGCCGGTGTCCAGCCCGGCGCCGCCACGCCTTCCCGCCCCCGGCCGTTAGGGCCTGCTCGCGCCCTTCCGCCGCCGGGGGGCGGGTGCCGGGGGGTGGGGGCGGGGCACTGGGGGCATTGGTTGACGGCACCGTCGGCACGCTCCTAAACAGCCAAGAGTTCGAAACCCAGCGCTGTGGGCCATGTCCCCGATCCGTGTCTACACCGCCCATCGCGATCTGATCCATGCCCTGGTGGCCCGGCAGGTCCAGGCCCGCTACAAGGGCTCCGTGCTTGGCCTGGCGTGGCTGGTGCTGCGGCCGCTGCTGTTGTTGGCTGTGTTCACCTTCGTGTTTTCGGTGGTTTTCCAGGCGCGATGGGACCGGCCGGTGGAAAACCAGGCCCAATTCGCCCTGCTGTTGTACGCGGGCCTGGTGTGTCACCAGATGATCGCCGAATGCCTGACCCGGTCGCCCAACGCCATGGTCGAGTTCACCACCTATGTGAAGAAGGTGGTGTTTCCGGTCGAGATCCTGCCCATGGTGGTGGCGGCCCAGGCGGTGGTCGGTTTCGGCATCGGCTTCGCGCTGCTGCTGGCCGCCCAGGCGCTGCTGTTGGGCGGGCTTCCCATCACCGTCATCGCGGCCCCCTTGGTGATCCTGCCCTTGGCCCTGTTCGGCCTGGCCATCGGCTGGGCCCTGGCCGGGTTGGGCCCCTACTTCCGGGACCTGGCGCCGCTGGCCGGGCTGGCATCCCTGGTGCTGATGTTCCTGTCGCCGGTGTTCTACCCGCTGTCGGCCGTGCCGGAGGGGTTCCGTTGGGTGATCGGCGCCAATCCGCTGGCCTTCGTCATCGAACAGCTGCGCCTGGTGGCGGTGTTCGGGGTCTGGCCGGACTGGGCCGGGCTGGCCCTGTTCGGCCTGGCCGCCTTCGGCTTGGCCACGCTGGCCCTGGCCCTGTTCGGGCGGTTGCGCCCCGGGTTCGCCGATGTCCTGTGACCCCGGCCCCAAGCCCGCGGTGCGGCTGACGGGGGTCAAGAAGGCCTATCGGCTGTATGACCGCGGCCATCATCGGCTGTTGCAGGCCATCGCCGGGGCCCGGCGCCGCTATTACCGGTCGCACACGGCCCTGGACGGCATCGACCTGACCATCGGGGTGGGGGAGACGGTCGGCGTGATCGGCGCCAACGGTGCCGGCAAGTCGACCCTGCTGGGCGTGGTCACCGGCACCATCACCCCCGATGAGGGCCAGGTGGCCGTGTCCGGTCGGGTGGCGCCGATGCTGGAATTGGGTGCCGGCTTTCACCCCGACTTCACCGGGGCGGAGAACATCCGCCTGGCGGCACGGGTCCTGGGCCTGGCCCAGGCGGAGATCGACGCCCGGTTTGACGCCATCGTCGAGTTCTCCGGCATCGCCGCCCATATGGACCAGCCGGTCAAGCATTAGTCCAGCGGCATGTATGCCCGCCTGGCCTTCGCGGTCGCGGCCCATGTGGATGCCAGCATTCTGGTCATCGATGAGCTGTTGTCGGTCGGCGACGCCGGCTTTGCCCAAAAGTGCTTCCGCTTCCTGGAAGGGTTTCGCCAGCAGGGGACGGTTGTGTTCGTCAGCCATGACCTGGGCGCCGTGCACCGGTTTTGCGATCGGGTGATCTGGCTGCACCGGGGCCGAATTCACGCCCAGGGGCCGCCCAAGCCGGTCTGTGACGCGTATCTGGGCTTCATGTTCCAGGGCGGCGGTGAGCCCAAGCCCGTCCCCCAGGTGCGGGCGCCCGATCCCGGGACCGACCGGCTTGGCCGGCCGGGGGCCGTGGTCGCCCAGGACCCGCGCCACGGGCAGATGGACAATCCGATCCGGATTGGCGGCTTCGGCGCCGGCGCCTCCGCCTTCGGCGAGGGCGGCGCCCGAGTAACCGACGTGGCCCTGCTGGGCCCGGACGGCGGCGCCCTGGACGCCGTGCGGGGCGGCGAGACCGTGACCGTGCGGGTCACCGCCACCGCCAAGACCAGGCTGGAGGCACCGATCCTGGGCTTTTACCTGCGGGATCGGACCGGCCAGAACCTGTTCGGCGACAACACCTACCTGACCCTGTTGGACAAGCGCCTGCCGCTTGCGCCTGGGCAGTCGGTCACGGCCCTGTTCACCTTCCAAATGCCCTATCTGGCCCGCGGCGAGTACAGTCTAAGCGTGGCGATCGCCGACGGCTCGGAACTGGCCCATACCCAACACCATTGGATCGACGACGCGGTCCGCATCACCGTGCCGGCCAGCCATTTCGCCCATGGCCTGGTGGGCATCCCCATGCAGGACGTCTCGGTCAGCGTTGATGGAGATCCCGTTGTCGGTGCCGCCTGATCAATCCCTGACCCAGGCCGCCTTGGCCCGATCCGATGCCGCGATGGCGCGTTGGCTGCGCCGGGCCGAGCAGGCCATGGACCAGCATGGCGCCGGCCTGGCCGGTCGGCTGGATGCGGCCTTGGGCTCGGAAACCTTCGCCGTGCTGGTCGATGCCAGCGCGCCGGGCTGGCGTCCGGCGTCCCTTGCCCGCTGCCTGGATGTCTTGTTGGCCCAAACGTCCGCGGAGGTGCCCGTCCATCTGGTGCTGGCCGGGGACGGCGCCGCCAGCCTGGGCGCCTGCGCCCGGACCTATGAGGGGCGGGTCGCGCTTCGGCAGCAGTCCGGGCTGGACGCCGCCCGGGCCCTCGCCCAGCAGTTGGACTTGCTGATCCTGATCGACCGGCCGGGTGAACCGATGGCTTGGGCGGTATTGGCGCTGATCGAGGCCTTGCGGGCCACCCCCTGGCATGATGGCGTGGTGCCCGACGGCACCGTGCCGGCCGGCCCCACGTCCGGACAGGAGTCCCCCGGTGCGGAGCGCTATGCCCATGCCTTGGGCGCTGACCCGCTGGCCGCCGCTGGCGGCGATGCGACCTTCGGCTTGGCCCTGTTCCGGGGGCCGGCCCTGGCCCGCGCCCTGGCGGCGGCGCCTCCCGGTATCCCGTGGATCCGGGCACCGTTTCTGGCGGCCCGGGATGGCGCGCTGTCCATCGGCCACGTGCCCGAGCCGCTGTTCCGTGCCGCGCACGGGCGGGCGGGGCCGGCGCCAGCCCCGGACCCGGCGCCATCCGACGCCAGACCGCGGGTCAGCGTGATCGTGCCGACCCGGGACCGGGGGGATCTGGTCGCCCGGGTGGCGCACGGGCTGTTTGAGGTCACGGACTATCCGGATTTGGAGCTGCTGATCGTCGACAATGGCAGCACCGACCCCGACAGCCTTGCCGTGTTCGAAACCCTGGGCGACCGGCCCGATACCACGGTAATCCGGTGGGACCGGCCGTTCAATTTCGCGGAATTGAACAATGTTGCCGCCAAACGCGCCAGCGGCGAGGTGCTGCTGCTGCTGAACAACGATGTCGCCATCCTGGAGCCCGGCTGGCTGGACGCAATGGTGGCGTGCCTGGCGATGGCCGAGGTCGGCGTGGTCGGCGCCTTGCTGACCTATCCGGACGGGCGCATCCAGCATGCCGGGGTCTTGATCGGCATTGAGCAAGGCGGGGGCGGCCATCTGGGCCGTTACATGACCGAGGCCTGGCTGGAACAGGGGCCGGGGCGGGTGGTCCGCACGGTCAGCGCCGTCACCGGTGCCTGCATGCTGGTCCGCCGCGCGGTCTGGCGGCAGCTGGGCGGCATGGATGAGGGGTTCGCAGTCAGCTACAACGATGTCGATTTTTGCCTGCGCGCGACCGCGCTTGGGCATAGGGTCGCGTTCACGCCCCATGCCCGTCTGATGCATGAGGAGACCGTGAGCCGCGCGGATGACCGCACCCACGCGGTCAAGGACCGGGCCTTGGCGGAACTGCGCCGGGGCCTGGGCCGCTGGCAGGAGCGTCTGCGCGCCGACCCGCGCCATCCCCGGTGTTGCGCCGGCGACGAGCCCGGCTTCCTGTTCGCCGATGACGGGCTGTTGCCCCGATGCTTGCGGGCAGGGGACGACGCCGGCCCAGACCGGTCCTTGTCCCAGCTGCGGACGCCGCCTGGATCCCGTGTCGCGGTCGAAGCCCTGGACGCGGTCTTGCGGGAGGCCGCCGACCTGCGCCGGCAGGCCACCGCCCTGGCCGCCGAGGCCGACCGGTTGCGTGCACGGCTGTCCGCGATCATGGCGTCAC
>CAYNRD010000127.1:0-6490 GCA_964399515.1 uncultured Mycobacteriaceae bacterium
CAACGATATGCGGTGCACCGGGATCGAACATAAGCTGGGCATCATGGCCAGCCCGACCTGCGTGATGGCCTTTGGCGACAACGAAGGGGCGGTCGGATACCTGATCGGGGAGGAGTGCCGCGGGCTGGAATACATGTTCACCATGATGAACAATGCCCGACTGAGCGTCGGCCTGCAGGGGGTGGCGATCGCCGAGCGTGCCTACCAGCAGGCGTTGGATTACGCCCGCAACCGGGTCCAGTCCAAAGCCCTGACCGCGCCCAAGGGCCCGTCGGTCGCGATCATCGATCACGCGGACGTCAAGCGGATGCTGATGTCCATGAAAGCCCAGACCGAGGCCGGCCGGGCCATGCTCTACCTGGCCGCCGCCAGCAACGACATCGCCCGCAACAGCACCGATGCCGACCAGCGTATGGCGGCCCAGGCCCGGGTCGACCTGTTGACGCCGATCTGCAAGGCCTGGGCGACCGATATGGGCGTGGAGGCGGCATCGACCGGCATCCAAATCCATGGCGGCATGGGCTTCGTCGAGGAAACCGGCTCCGCGCAGCATCTGCGGGATGCCCGCATCGCACCGATTTACGAAGGCACCAACGGCATCCAGGCCAACGACCTGACCTTCCGAAAGACCGTCCGGGACGGTGGCCGGGCGGCCAAGGAAGTCATCGGGGAAATCAAGGGGTTCCTGGGCGACCATGAGGGGACCGCCGACCCCGTGCTGGCCGATGCCGTGCCAAGGCTGACCGACGCGGTCTCGGCCCTAGACGAGGCGGTGGATTGGGTGGTCGGCAACGGAGCCCAGTCGCCCGAGGCCGTCGCGGCCGGGGCAGTGCATTACTTGAAGATGTGGGCGCTGTGCCTGGGCGGCTATTTGATGGTCAAGGGGGCGGCCATCGCCGCCGAGGACTTGACCGCCCCCGATGCCGACCGGGAGTTCCTCATCGCGAAACAATTGACCGCCCGTTTCTTCGCGGACCAGTACTTGCCCGGTGTCCGCGCCTTGCTGACCACGGTCACCACGGGCCACATGTCAATATCAAAAATTGCAGACAGCAATTTTTAATATCTGAAACACGATAACAAAGACAATAGCCCAATCAGACACCCAGGATTGGGCTATTCTTTTTTGTGATCTACCAGTTTTTTCTAATATTATCCGTGACCATTCCAAAAAAATGTCAAGCAATACAATAGTAAGATAAGCTTTGTCTTGAATTTTAGGCTTCCAACGACCGTTCCAGTCCGATATTGTTTGGCACCAACCTGATAGAATACAAGGTCGGGGGCCGGAAACAGTGTCGAATGCATCGGTATTCACGGCGTGGTTTGACGATGATGGGACGCTGCGCCATCCCCACACCCGCCTGCCGGCCTGGGATAGCGCGCTGGAGCCCTACACCATGCAGGTGTTGGGATGGGTCCGCATCCGGGAGGTCGGGCGTCAACTGGGCGCTGTGTTCGACCGCTACCACGCCCGGCCCAAGGCGATCGCCGCGCTGTTGCGCCGATTGGCCGGCTGGCCCCATGCGGTCAGCCTGCGGGTGCATGATGACCTCCGTACCGACGACGCCCGGTTCGACACCGGCCGGGATGCCGCCACCTTCGTCGCCGAAGGGTTGGCCCTGAGCGGCGCCGACCACCCGATTGACGGGCGCTTGCGGAGCGCGGCTCTCAACCCGGCGCTGCTGACCCGCGCCGACGCCGATCCCGTCTTCCACGGGCATTTGGATTTGTGGCGCCACCATCACGGCAAGCCGCTGAAGGATTATATCCAAGCCTTGACGCAAACCGGCCTCGACCGCGGTCGGATCTTGATCGTCGAGCCCTTGCCCAACGGTCATAGCCTGGCGGCCCGGGTGGGGGCCGGCCACAACGCCTGGGGCATCGCGCGGGCGTCCGATGTGGAGGGCAAGCCGTTTTGCGATTTCGCCGATCGGGCCATGGGGGCTTGGTTCGAAGGGGAGATCCGACGGCTTGGGCCGGTGACCGGCCCCCGGCTGTCCCAATGCCGCGGCATGGTTCAGGCCGATACCGGCCCCCAGCACTGGCAATGGCAGCGCCTGGTCTTGCCCTTGCCAACCTTGGACACCGGCAAAAGCCCGCTGTTGTTGACGGTCTCAGCCCAAGCGTCCCGCCTCATGTGCGCCGCGGCGTGAACCGCGGTTCCCATCAGGCGTATCGCTTTGGAGTAACCAGGCTTGGGCTCAGCGGGCTTGGGTCTAATCGGTCGCTTCGACGGAGTGGGCCATGGGGCCCTTCTGGCCGACCTTGACGCCGATCCGCACGCGTTGGCGCGGCTCCAGCCCCGCAAGCCCGGCCCGGGCCAGGGTCGCCGCGGAGATGAACACGTCCCGGCCGCCATTGTCCGGCACCACGAAACCGAAGCCCTTGGCGGCGTTATAAAACTTGACCGTACCGTCGATCCGTTCGGACGGGCCCATGCCGCCGCCGCCGAAATCGGCGTCCATAGCGCCGCCGCCGCCGCCCATGGCGGGGCCGCTGCCGGCTTCAATGTCATGGACGGTCGCGACCTGCAGGCCCCGCTGGCCTTGGGAGACGTCGCAAACCAGCTTGGCGCCTTCGTTCAGAACAATGCCGGGCTGTAGAACCGAGGCGTGCAAGAAGGCGTCGTCATCACCGCCCTCGATTTGTACGAACCCGAACCCCTTGGACGCATTGAACCACTTAACCGTTGCACTCACCCGCTCCTGCACCAATTGGGGAGGCGCGGAAAAACGACCGCCAGTTTTCATCACGAGACACGCCTTGATAAAGTCACGATGCTGCTCTTACCCGCTTTGCCAACGCCCGCGGCCAAGCGCTTGATGCCACTCAAGACAGGGGGCGAACACCGTCGGCGTGTACACCGGAACCGTCTCACGAAGGGCTTGGGCACTATGACCGCAATCCCAAATCCCGTCCACCGGCACCGGAAAACCCGGATCAAATTTTACAAAACCGACATCTTGCACCCCTTGGCCCATTGACAGGCCCGATCGGGGCTGGGCCAAGACCGCGTCACTCGAACCGTTCGACCGGCCCCTTGCGGTGCATGACCTTCTTGACCGGCCCATCGGCCAGTTGCGCGGGCTGCTCCAGCTTCGGCGCGGGCTTGCCGAAAAACCAGCCCTGGCCGTAGCGCACGCCCAAATTGGCCAGCAGCAGGGCCTGGTGCTGCTCCTCGATCTGCTCCCCGATCAGGCGGAAGCCCAATTGGTGCGCCATCTCGATGATCGATTGCAGCATGGCGCGGTCCTTGGGGCCGCTCAGGGCCTGGCGGATGAAATGCCCGTCGATTTTGGCGAATTCCGCCGGCAGCCGATACAGCGAGGCGAAGGACGTGGTCCCCGACCCGACATCGTCGATAGCGACGTGGTGCCCGCGGGTCTGCAGAACCTCGATCGCCTTGGCCATCAGGGAGAAGTCCTCGACCTGGGCGGTTTCGGTGATCTCGATCATCACCCGCCGGCCGATCGGCCCGGCCCGTTTGATCAGGCCGATCAGCCTGGGCAGAAACTCCCGATGCTTCAGGGACAGGGCCGACAGGTTGATCGCCACCGGCAGGTCCGGCTGCCCCGCGGTTCCGGCCAGGCGCCGCATCTGGCCCAGCACCCGCTCGGTGACGGTCAGGTCAAAATCCTGGCTCAGGCCGACATCCTCGATGAACCGGATCAACTCCTGCGGTGTGCGATCTTTCGGCCGACACAGCGCCTCATAATGGTGGACCTCACACAACTCCATGTCGACCACCGGCTGGAACACCATGGTAAAGGCGCCGTCATTGATAATGTGCCGCACGTCCCGGATGCGCGACACCGCGTCCGCGGACAGCGCTTGCGCGTTGGCGGCCAAATCGGCCAGGTCGATTTGATGCGCTGGCCGCTCGCTGAATTGCTTGAGCGTGTAGGCCAGGGCACGGGCGGTGTCCGCCTCCTGGCCCGGGGCCACCGTCACCGCCATGGCCACGCAATGGGTAACGGTGCCCGCGTCCGGCGCCAGGCCGCACTGTTCCAGGATGGCGCCGATGCGGCGCTTGATCTCGGCATCGTCCAAGCCGTCCTGATGCAGGACGCCGAACTTGCCCTCGCCCAGATCGCCGGCGCCGGCACCGCCGACCGACAGGCTGCGCAGGAACCCGCCGATCAGCGCCGTCGCCCGGTCGGCCGCCTCGGGCCCCTTGGTGGCGCGCAGCTCCTGCAAGCCGTCGATGACCAGCAGGGTCAGGTCCTCCCCCCGGCCGAGCACGCCCGTTTTCGAGACCCGGTCCGCGACCACATCCGCGAACTCAGCGGCGGAGAACAGCCCGTTGGCGCCGCCGGGTTTTCGGGCCATGCCCGGGCCGGGCATGATCAGGGAGACCGCAAGCCGATGTTCCCGGGTCGGGACCGCGCAGGCCCCGACCAGCAAACCCTGGCTGCGCCCGTCGGCGCAGGCAAATTGCACATAGGTGGGCTCCAGCTTGCCCAACGTGCCCAGCCGCCCCATCAGCTCCCGGAAAAACAGCCGGTCGCTGTCGGCGACCAGATCGATCATCGCCCGGCCGACCAACTGCTTGCTGCTGCCGTCCGCCAAGCCCAGGCTGGCGCCGCTGGCGTAAGCGATGACGCCGCCGCGGCTCTGGTCGATTTCCAGCAACAGGTGCGAGGCCGCGAACGCCAACGCGACGAACCGGTCCCGCTCCCGCAGCGCATCGACCAACGGGTCCCGGTCGGGAACTGGCTCGCTCCGGGATGGTTCCGCGAACACCACGTGACACCCTCCCCCGCGGTTCAGGCGCGACCCTATGGCATCGACCCGGCCAAGATCAGGCCCGGCTATCCGAAGGTATGCTTATAACCAATTGCTAGCTCCGCAAACAGTGCGAGGCGTCACACCGCTTTTTTCCTATCCTTTCGGTGTCTTGAGCCGTTCCAAGAAGCACCAAAACCGGCATATCCCAATACAAACAGTCAGGACCTCCTAACCGCAGGAGGCTCCGGGATGACCTTTCGCACCCGTTCGGTCGCCGGCATTTTTGATTAGGTTTCTACCGGAATTCAACCGGAACCTTTTCAAGCTGCGAGCACGCCATGGCCACTTCGTCCCCTCACCGCCGCGTCGGGCGTCCGCGTCGATCCGACGACCCGATGTCGATCGATGTTCAGATCGGCCGGCGCATCCGCTTGCGGCGGACCCTGTTGGGCCTCAGCCAGCAGACCCTGGCGGCCGAGGTCGGCTTGAGTTTCCAGCAAGTGCAAAAATACGAGAAAGGCACCAACCGGTTGGGCGCCAGCCGGCTGTTTCAGATCGCCGAGGCGCTGGGGGTGTCGGTCGCCGATTTCTTCGAGGATACCGAGCGGGACGGCACCGCCTGCCACGATCCGGCGCTGCCGGCGGCGGGCCGGTCGAAGACCGTCTTGCGGCGGGAAACCTTGGAACTGGTGCGGGCCTATTACAGCATCCCGGCCGGCCCGTTGCGGGCCCAGTTCTTCACCATGGTCGAAACCGCCGCCGATCACTTCGCCGGACGGGACTGAAACCGGGCCGGGGACAGGCGTTGGGCGGCGGCGATGGGCGGATCGGCCACCATGCCCAGGCTGTGGGCCAGAGCACGCGCCATCGCCGGCGCCGTCTGGATGCCGTAGCCGCCCTGGCCCGCGCACCAGATCACCTCCGGCCGGGCCGGGTCCGGGCCGATCACCGGCACACCGTCGGGCGCGAAACTGCGCAACCCCGCCCAGCTTCGGTCCACCCGCCGAATGCCGACATCGATCAGCGCCTGCATGCGGTCCACCGCGATCGCCACCTCCACGTCATCGGCGAACGCGTCATGGGGCTCGACCGGCGTGGCATCGGACGGTGACACCAGAAGCCGCCCCGCCTCCGGCTTGAAATAGACCGTCTGCGCCGCCGACAGCACCATCGGCCAGGGTCCTGGATCCAGGCCCGGGTCCAGGGACACCACGGCGGCGGTGCGGCGCATGGGCTGGATGCCCAAGGGGGCGGTGCCCAACAGGGCCGCCACCCGATCGGCCCAGGCTCCGGCGGCGTTGATCACCCGTCGCGCCGACAGGGTTTTGGACCCGGCGCGGGATCCGACCGCCACGCGGATCGGGTCGGTGCCGTCGGCACCCAGGGCAACGGCGCCGGTCAGCACCCTGCCACCCAGACGCCGGAACCCGCGCAGATAGCCTTGGAACAACAGATCGACATCCATGGCCCAGGCCGCCTCGGCGATCGCCGCGCGCCGGATGACCCCGGCCCGCAAGCGCGGCAATCGCCGCACGGCATCGGCGACCGGAACCTCGACCACGGCCGGATCCTCCCGCAGTTCCGCCTCGAACGCATTGGTCTGGTCGTCCGGCGCCACCATCATCATCGGCAGTGGCCGCAGGATCGGCGCATCGGCGAAGCCGGGGGGCGGTGCGGTGAGGAAGGCCCGGCTGGCCCGGGTCAATTCCCGGATCACCGGCGGGCCGTAGGTTTCCACGAACTGGGCCGCGGACCGGCC
>CAYNRD010000128.1:0-6473 GCA_964399515.1 uncultured Mycobacteriaceae bacterium
CCCCGCTCCCGCAGGACCGGCGCCAGCCGGTCGCAGATCTGCCGTTCCCGGGCGGTCAGCACCGTCTTGGCCGCACTGCCGCCGGAATGGAAATTGGCCCGCGCCTCCCCCTGTTTGGGCATGCGCGCGACCGCCCCCACCGGCGCGCCCTCGATCAGGATGATGCGCTTGTCGCCCTGCTTGATCTCCGGCAGATAGCGCTGGACCATCACCGGCTCCCGACTGGCGCCGAAGAACATCTCCAGCACCGTCGCCAGGTTTTCGTCATCGGGCTTCAGGTGGAAGACCCCGGCTCCGCCATTGCCGAACAAGGGTTTGACGATGATGTCCCGGTGCCGGTCCCGAAATGCCCGTATCGCGGCCGGGTCCCGGGTGATCAGGGTTTCGGGGATCAGGTCCGGGAACTGGGTGATCAGCAGTTTTTCCGGCGCGTTGCGGACCGAGACCGGGTCGTTGACCACCAGGGTTTCGGGGTGGATCAGCCCCAACAGATGGGTGGTGGTGATGTAGGCCATGTCGAAGGGCGGGTCCTGGCGCAGCATGACCACGTCACACCGGGCCAGGTCCAAATCCTGGTCCGGACCCAGCCGGTAATGGTCACCGGCCACCGCCTGGACCGACAGCGCCTGGGCCGTGGCCCGGACGGTGCCGTCCTGGAAGTACAGCCGGTCGGGCGTGTAATGGACCAGGGTGTGGCCACGGGCCTGCGCCTCCAACGCCATCGCGAAGGTGCTGTCCTCGGCGATGGTGACGGTTGAGATGTGGTCCATCTGGAAGGCGACGGTCAGCGGCATGGCGGGATCCGGTATGGCGAAGGCGGAATGGCCGGCCGGATCAAGGCCTAATTCATCCGGCCGCGCAAGGTCTGCAGCATCACGGCGGCCTGGTTCAGCAAGCGAGGGTCGGCGCCCAGGGCCGGGTCCATCAGCCGGGTCATCGCCGCCATGGCATCATGCAGGCGGCCAACCTCCGCCGACAGCACCCCATCTTCGAACAGCAGGCTGGGGTCGTCCGGCGCCATCCGGCGCATGGTTGCCACCACCCGGGCGGCCCCTTGCAGATCGCCCTTAGCCATCAGGCGGCTCTTGATGTTGTTTTGCAGCCGGATCAATACGTCCCGGTCCGGAACGGGTTCGTAATGATTGCGGGTCAATTCGGCGCCGGCGCCCATCACCGCCTTCAGCAGCCGGCGCAGGTCCGCGGGCCGGCACAGGCCGCCGCCATGGAACGGGTCGATGATCGCGCGGCTGCCATCGACCGAAACGCGGACCAGGAAATGGCCTGGAAAGCCGACCCCGTCCATGCGCCAGCCCGCCCGGCGGCCGACCGCCATATACAGGATACACAAGGCCACGGGCAGGCCCCGCCGGCGGTCGATCACCCGCATCAGATTGGCGTTCTCCAGCGAATCATACTGGCGGCTGTCGCCCTGGTAGCCGAAATCCGCCGCCAGCAACCTGGACAGGCAGCCGGCGACCGCAGAGGCCTCGGCGCCCAGGCGGGCCAACCCTTGGCCGGGGTCGATATCGGCCAGGCGCTGGGCGCCGCGCGCCAAGTCGTTCAGATGGGCCAAGTACCAGTCGGCGGAGACCTGGGGCCGGTCCAGCCGGGCCAAGGCCAACCCGGCCTCCCCGATATCGGGGACCGGGCCGGTGCCGGCGGCGGCGATTTCGGCCAGGATGGTTTCGACCGGACGTTCGACCCTCTGGCCCACGGTGCCCCCCGATGCGCGCCCACCCCTAGCTGGCGGCGGCGATGCGAACATGACTGACCACGCGCTTGACCCCCGAGACATCGCGGGCATGGGCCAGGACCCGGTCCAGCTCCGCCCGGGACTGGGCGATGCCGATCAAATGCACCACCCCACCCGCCGTATCGACGGTATAATTGACGGCCCGGACACCGGTATCAAGGGTCAGCCGGGACGACAGCGTCGCCGAGATCCACCGGTCCCTGCCGGCCTGGCGCAGGCCGCCCGCGTCCGACACGGCGATCTCATTGATCACCTCGACGACGTTTTCGGCCCGCCAGGCCAGGCGGATCGCCTCGACCCGGTCATCGGGCGTATCGACCGAACCGGTCAGCAGCACCCGCCCTTCCTTGACCGCGATGTCCAGTTCCCCCAGCAGGCCCGGCCGTTCGGACAGCCACAGGCGGTTGATTGCCGCCTGAATGCCCGCGTCCCGGGCCACTTGCTCCAATGGCCGGTCATCGGCCACCGCCACGCCGGCGGCGGCCCCGGCGCCGATCACCGGCCCCGCGGGCGAGCATGCCGCCAAGGCCAGGGCCAACACCGCCAAGCCGGGCCATCGGCCCCCATGCCGTATCGCTACCATCCCCGTATCGCCAAATCCGTGTCAGTGGGCTGCCAAGCAGCCTTGATGTGCCAGGGTAGGCCAAGCCAGGGCCGGCCGAAAAGCCGAACTTGCCGCACCACCACCACATCGAAACGCGGCTGGCCACCCCTGGGGGCCGAGGCCAAGTACAGGCTCAAGGCCGCCTGGATGCGCGCCCGCTGCCGGGAGGTGACCGCCGCGACCGCGTCGGCACCCCGGGCCCGGGTCTTGACCTCGACCGCGGCCACCACGCCGGCCTTGGCGACGATCAGGTCGATCTCGCCGCCGGCACTGCGCCAGCGGCGCCGCAGCACCCGGTACCCCTTCAGCCGCAGCCACAGCGCCGCCACGCCTTCCGCCAGGCGGCCCCTGGTTTCGGCGGCCCCCCGGGCCTTGCCGGTTTTTTCGGCCTTGCCGGTTTTTTCGGCCTTGCCGGTTTTTTCGGCCTTGCCGCTCGGGTCAGTCCTGGCCATCGCCCTTCACCGCCAAGGCGCGGTCATAGACCAAGTTGCGGGGCAGGCCGGTCACCGCCGCCACCCGTTTGACCGCGGCCTTGACCGTCTCCCGCGCCAGGGCCTCCCGCAGCAGCCGGTCCAGGTCCTGGGGTCCGTCCAAGGCGGCGGCGCCCGGTACGGGCGGGCCGATGACCACCACCACCTCCCCCTTGGGCGGGCCTTCGGCGGCATAATGCCGGGCCAGGTTCGAGAGGGTGTCGCGCCGTACCTCCTCATACCGCTTGGTCAACTCCCGCAGGACCGCGGCCGGACGGTCGCCCAGGCTGGCCGCCAGGTCGCCCAGGCAGTCCGGCAGGCGCCGTGCGGCCTCGAACAGCACCAGGCTGCCGAAGGGGGCCTGGGCGCAGTCCGCGAACAGGCGCTGGCGCGCCGCCTGCCGGGCGGGCGGGAAGCCAAGGAAGGTGAACCGGTCCGTGGGCAGCCCGGCGGCCATCAGCGCCGCCAGCACAGCACTGGCGCCGGGCGCCGGCACCACCCGGATCCCGGCCTCGACCGCCGCCTGGACCAGCTTGAACCCCGGATCGGAAATCAGCGGCGTGCCCGCGTCGGAAACCAGCGCCACGGTTTCGGCGTTCCCAAGGCGGGCCAGAAGGCGCGGGCGCATCTCCGCGGCATTGTGCTCGTGATAGGGCAGCAGCGACGTGGTGATGCCATAGACCGCCAATAGTTTGGAGGTCGTGCGGGTGTCCTCGGCGGCGATGCAATCGGCGGCGGACAGGATGTCCAGGGCTCGCAGGGTGATATCGCGGGCGTTGCCAATCGGCAGCGCCACCACATGCAACCCGGGGCCGGGTGGTTGTCCCGATCCGCCCAGGCCAGTAGCCTTGCCGGCGGCATCCGGGTCGGGCGCCTTGGGATCGGAAGCGGAGGAGGATGATCGTGACGGCATCGCGGACGCGGCCTGTTTTGTGGCTGCTGCTGGCGGGGATCGCGCTTGCGGCCTGCAACGCCCCCCGAACCGTAGACACCGCCCCCGCCGCCACGCAACCACCGCCGGTGACCGAACCCGAGCCCGCGCCGCCGCCCGAACCGGTCGCGGAGCTGCCGCCCGAGACCGGGCCCCCATCCCCGCCGGCAACCGATCGCTACGGCCGGGTGTTCGAGGACCCGCGGCTGAAGGTCGGCCTGATGCTGCCCCTGTCCGGCCGGGGGGCGGAGACCGGCCAGGCCTTGCTGAACGCGGCACAGCTGGCGTTTTTCGACGTCGCGGCCGAAGGGCTGGCGCTGATCCCGACAGACACCCAGGGCACGGCGGCGGGGGCCGCGCGCGCGGCCGAAGCCCTGATCGACGACCACGGCGTCGATTTGGTCCTGGGCCCCCTGTTCGGCGCCCATGTGCCCGCCGCGCGGGCCGCGGCACGCCCCCGCGCCGTGCCGGTGATCAGCTTCACCACCGACGGCGCCCAAGCCGGCGACGGGGTGTTCGTAATGGGCTTCCTGCCGGAAACCCAGGTCCGGCGCGTGACCCGATTCGCCCGCGCCCAGGGCATGGTCACCCTGGCGGCGATCGCCCCCGACGATGCGTTCGGCAACGCGGTGCTGACCGCCCTGCAGGGGCAAAGCAGCGCCGACGGGCTGCTGCTGGTCCGTACCCAGACCTATGCCCCCGGCGCCAGCGATTTCAGCCCCGCCGTGCGCAGCGTTGCCCAGGATGTCGCGCCCGACGCCGTGATCCTGCCCGATGGCGGGCTGCGGGTGCGGCAGGTGGCGCCGCTGTTGGCCTTCCACGGCATCGAACGGGCACAGATCCTGGGCACCGGGCTGTGGGACGACCCGGAGATCGGCCGGGAGCCGGCGCTGCACGGCGCCTGGTTCGCAGCACCGCCGCCCGAGCTGCGGCGCGGCTTCGAGGACCGCTACCGCCAGCGGTTCGGGTCCACCCCGCCCCGGGTCGCCACCCTGGGTTACGACGCGGTGGCCCTGGCGGCGGCCCTGGCCCGCCAAGCCGGGCCCACGGACACCGCCCCTTCGCCCTATTCCGGGGCGGTGCTGACCCAGCCGACCGGCTTCGCCGGCGTGGATGGCCTGTTCCGGTTCACCCTGGATGGGCTGAACGAGCGGGGCCTGGCGATCCTGGAAGTCACGCCGGACGGCCCGGCGGTGCTGGACCCGGCGCCCAACCGGTTCGACACCCCCGAGGTGTCCCAAGCGAGGTTCTGATCCGGGCCGGCTTGAGTCAGGCCAGGGCGGGCTCGCTGCCCAGGACCGGCCGGGCCCGGCGGCCGTCACCGGTGGCTGGATCGGTGGTCGCCGGATCGGCCGCCTTCGGCTCCCCCAGGCCCGCCGGCCCCGCGAGCACCCAGTCCGCCCCCAAGCCCACCGCACCGTCCAGGACCGCGGCCTCAAGCTTGCAGCCCTTGAAACTGGCCCCGGTCAGGTCGGCATAGGTGAAGGCGGCGTCCCCGATCATGGCCAGGCGCAAATCGGCGTTGGACAGGTCGGCGCCGGTGAAGTCAGCGCCGGTCACATTGGCCGGCCAAATCTTGTTCGCCCGGCGCCCTTCGGCGGTCAGCAGGCTGATCGGGCGCATGCGGCTGGCCGATAGGTTCGCGCGCCGGAACAGCGCACCGGACAGATTGGCGCCCGACAGGGTCGCGCGGCGGAAGTTGGCCTTGGTGAAATCGCCGTGGGACAAATCGGCCATCATCATCTGGGCGCCCACGAAGCGGGACTTGTGGAACACCGATCCGCGCAGACTGGCGCCGGACAGGTTGACGTCCGAAAAATCAATGTTGGACAGGTCCATGCGCTCCAGCAGCGCGCGCTCGCCATCGGTGCCGCCGCTTTCGATCCAGCGGACATGGCTGGCCAAGGCGGCCCGCACCCGATCATCCAGATTGTCGGTCGACAGCACGATGTTGGCGGAGGTCAGATCGGTTTGGGCCAGATCGACATCGGTCAGGTCGATGCCGGTCATATCGGCCCCTTCCAGGTCGATCTGCTGGACCACCGCCCCGCACAGGCGGACATTCTTCATCACGCAATTTTTCAGCTTGGCGCCGGTCAGGTTCGCGCCGGACAGATCCGCCCCGGTCAGGTCGCTGTCCTTGAAATCGGTACGCGCGGCGGTGACGCCGTCCAGCTTGGCCTCCACCAGGCGGGTGCCGACCACCGACGCACCGTCGATGTTCGCCTGGGACAGATTGGCCCGCAGCAGGTCGGCGCTGTCCAGGATCACATTGCCCTTCTTGGCATTGATGGTCAGCCCGTCCTCACCGCCGCTGGCGATCGTGCCCTCCCGCAGGTCGGCCCCTTGCAGGTTGGCCCCGGTCAGCCGGGCACCGCGCAGGTTGGCGCCGCGCAGGTCCGCGTCCTGCAGGTTGGCGTTGCGCAGCTCCGCCCCGGTCAGGTCACAGGCGAACAGATCGCTCTTGGACAGGTTGGCGCCGCTCAATTGGGCGTTGATCAGCCGGGCGCCGGTCAGCTTCGCGAAGCACAGATTGACCCGCGCCAGACGGACCCCGGACAGATCCTGGAAGGAAAAGTCCGCGCGGCGACCGGCCGGATGGCGCTTCAGCCATTTGTCATGCCGCTTCAAGATCGCGACGATTTCGCCCGGTGTCATGCCCGCCGCCCCTCCGCTCCCGAGGGGGGGGGGGGGGGGGCGGGCGCGAGGGCGGCC
>CAYNRD010000129.1:0-6425 GCA_964399515.1 uncultured Mycobacteriaceae bacterium
CTCTACGGCCTTGCCTTCGGCGCCCCGTCGGTTTTGGGGGCGGTGGCGCCGATCGGCGGCGGCTTGATGGTGGTGGGGTGGGGCTTACTGGCGGCGGGGAGTATCCGCGTCCGGTGAGCCGTCGGCGCCGGTCTCTTGGTCCTCGAACAGCTCGTCCAAGGTGCCCATGATCGCCGTGACCCGATCATCGCGCAGGGAATAATAGACGGTCTGGGCGTCCCGGCGGGTCGCGACGAACCCGTCCTGGCGCAAACGGGCCAAATGCTGGGACAGCGCCGATTGGCTCAGATCCATCAGGCGCTCCAACTCCCCCACGGACCGTTCCCGTTCGGCCAACAGACACAGGATGGTCAAGCGCCGCTCATTGCCCAGCGTCTTCAGCCAATGGCTTGCCGGGCGGGCGGCATCCTTCAAGGAGGAATAGGGCATGGGCATACCTGTCATGGCCAAGGTCTCCGTTGTGTGTCTTGCACGCGGCCGCGGTTGTTGGATTTATGGCCCATGCGCCTGCCGCCGAACCGTGCTTTAGAGAATTCTTAATCTAAATTTATCTCAAATGCTGCATAAAATTGACCCAATGGGCGACACGCGCGAAGCTGTGATCATGCGCTACCATGCGGGGGGCGCTGAAGGGGAGGGGCCGTTGGCCGAAACGGAACTGGATTGCCGGGACCTGATCTGTCCGATGCCGGTGCTGAAGGCTCGCAAGGCTTTGAAATCCCTGCAAGATGGGGATGTGCTGACCGTGATCGCCACCGACCCCGCGGCGGAGAAGGACTTGGCCGCGTTCTGTGAGGCGACCGGCAACCGCTTCCTGGGCACCCAAACCGGCGACCAGCCGGGCGAGGCCCGGCACCGGGTGCAAAAGGCGGCCTGGTAGCGTGCCGCCGGGGGGCCGGTCCCGCCGGGGCCTATTCCGCCGGGGCCGGTCCGCCCACGGGGTCGGTCTCGGACGGTTGCGCCGCCTTGGTGGGCCGGCGGCGTTCGATCAGCCCCATGAACACCGCCAATAGGGCCGGGATCATCAGCAAGGTCAGGATCGCCGACAGGCTGAGCCCGCCCAGCACCACCGAACCCAGGCCCCGATACAGCTCCGACCCCGCGCCGGGGAACACCACCAGCGGGAACATGCCGAAGATCGAGGTCAGCGTGGACATGAAGATCGGCCGAATCCGGTTGTTGGTGGCCTCCCGGATCGCGGCGTGGATCTCCATGCCCTCCTCCCGCCGGTGGAACAGGCTTTGGTGGACCAGCAGGATGGCGTTGTTGACCACGATGCCGATCAGGATCACGAAGCCCAGCAAGGTCAGCATGTCCAATTGCTGGATGGTGAACAGGTTCAGGATCGCCAGGCCCGCGACCCCGCCGGCCGCGGCCACCGGCACCGAGATCATGATGATCAGCGGGTACCAGAAATTCTCGAACAGCACCGCCATGACCAGATAGACGCTCACCAGGGCCATCAGCAGCTGCCAGCCCATGGCGTCCCGGGTTTCGGTCAGCTGGTCGGCCACGCCGGAGACGCTCAGCCGGATGCCGGGCGGCAGCCCCTGCTCCTCCAGGGTGGTGATGATCTCATCCTGAACCCGGTTCAGCGCCGTTTCCAGCGGGATGTCGGCCCGCGGCACGATCTCCAGGGTCACGGTCCGCACCCGTTCCAGATGGCGGATCTCGGTCGGGCCGGCGGTCACGTCCACCTGGGCCAGGCTTTCCACCGGCACGATGGTCCCCGACGGGGTGACCACCGGCAGCGAGGCGATCTGCTGGGTGCGCTCGGCGCCGTCGAACGGGCCCTTCAAGGTCAGGTCGAGCCGCTTGCCGTCCACGGTGATCTCGGCCACCCGCAAGCCGTCATTGAAGGTATCGACGGTGATGCCCAGGTCGGTCGCGGTCACGCCGCTGTCGGCCAGGCGCAGCCGGTCGGGCGTCACCCGCACCTCCGGCGCGCCCAATTCCAGCCCCGGCAAGGGCCGGAATTGGTTGCCCTCCTGCCGGGGGAACATGCCTGCGATCATGCCGGTGGCGCGCAGGGCCACGCCCAGCACCTGCTCCAGATCGCCGCCCGACACATCCAGATTGATCGAGCGGGAGCCGCCGATGCCGCGACCGAAGATGGACACCTGGCGCAAGAATCCGAACATGCCCGGCTCCCGGAACACCGGATCCCGCACCACCGGGATCAGGTCGGCGGCCCGGGTCGGGTCGGCCGAGCGCAATCCCACGAACGTGCTCGCATCCCGGGACACGAAGAAGAAGTGCTCGATGTTCGGAACGCCGCTTTCATGGGCGGACGGGTGGGACAGCAGTTCCTGGTCCAGGTCGGGGCCCTGGCCGGTCACCCATTGCCACCAGGTGCGGTTCTCCTCGGCGATGCGCGCCTTGACCCGCTCGGCCGTCACCTCCTGGGGCAGCCACAGGTGATCAATTTCCCCCTCCAGGGTCTGGGCGATGTCGGTTGCGGTGTCCAGATTGTAGCCGGGTGGTGGGATCAGCACGCCAAACACGAAGTTGCGGTTGCCGTCGGGCAGATATTCCAGATCCGGGGTCAGCAGCACCACCGCCGCAACGGCGGTGGCGCTCATCGCCACCACCAGGCCCAAGGCGGCGGCGGTCGATCGGGTCACCCAGCCCACGAAGCCGTCGATGGCGCGCACGAATTGCCGGGCGAAGGCGTCCGAGCCGGGCAGGCGCATCCACCGGGCGCTGCTGCCGACGGTCTGGGTATCCAACAGGCGGTTGGCCAGCGCCGGGATCACAGTGACCGCGACAATCAGTGACAAGACCACCGACACGGAAATCGCGACCGCGATGTCCCGGAACAGCTGGCCCACCTCCAATTCCAGCAGCAAGAGGGGTACGAACACCACCACCGTGGTCAGCGCCGAGACCAGGACCGCCCCCCAGACCTGCTTGGCGCCCAGATAGGCCGCTTCGGACGCCGACTTGCCCTGTTGGCGCAGCCGGAAGATGTTCTCCAGCACCACGATCGCCGCATCGACCACCATGCCGACCGCGAAGGCGATGCCGGCCATGGACACGACGTTGAGCGACCGGCCAAGCACCGCCATCGCCACAAAGGAGCCGATCACCGAGACCGGGATCGCCAGCGACACCACCAGGGTCGCGCGGCCCGAGCGCAGGAACACCATCAGCATGCCCGCCGCCAGCAGCCCGCCGATGATGATGTTCTGCTGGACCAGGTCGATGGCGGAATTGATGTAGATGGTCTCGTCATAGACCTGGCGGAACTCCAGACCCGCGGACGGGATCAGGTCGGCGTTCAGCTCCGCCAGCGCCAGCCGCAGCCCATCCATGACCGCGATGACATTGGCGCCGGTCTCCCGCTGGGCGTTGACGGCGATCGCCTCCTGGCCCAGGTAGCGGATGCGGGCGGTCGGCTCCTTGAAGCCGAAATCGACCTGGGCGATGTCGGCCACGGTCACCCGGCCGACGGCGCCGGTCACCGGGTCCACCACCCGGCGCACCAATACGTCCAGGACCTGCTCGGCGGTGGTGAACTCCCCCTCGGTCCGGACCACGTAGCTGCGCTTGCCCTCGTCCACGTCGCCGGCGGAGACAGAGATGTTCGCCTCCCGCAGGGCCTGGAGCACCTCCGGCACGGTCAGCCGGTAGCGGGCCAGGCTGTCGGCATCGACGACCACCTGCAGCTCCCGCTCCGCACCGCCGAAAACGTTGGAATTGGCCACGCCGGGCACCCGCTCGAACCGTTCCTCGATGAAGTCCTCGGCGAATTCCCCGAAGGTCTCGATCGGGGTGTCGTTGCCGGGCGCCCGGGTCAGCACGAACCAGGCGATCGGCGTATCATTGGCGCTGGCCGTGCTCAGGGTCGGCTCATCGACCTCCACGGGGTAGCCGGTGACCCGGTCCAGCCGGTTGGCGGTCAGCAGCAGCGCCCGGTCCATGTTGGTGCCGATGTTGAAGGTCAGGGTGATTTCACCCCGCCCGGGCTGGGAGGAGGAGATCATCTCATCCAACCCTTCCAGCCCGCGCAGCACTTCTTCCTGCCGGTTGATGACCTCCCGCTCGACCTCCGCCGGGGCGGCGCCGAACCAGATCGTCTCGATCTCGATCACCGGCTTGTTGACGTCCGGCGCCAGCTGGATCGGGATCGTGGTCAGCGCCAGATAGCCGAACATCACGGTCATCAGAACGGCGGCGATCACCGCGACCGGGCGCTGGATGGAAAGGCGTATCAGATCCATGACGGCATCCGCTGGGTTCGGGGGCGTGGTTAGCTTTCGAAATCGACCGGCTGGCCCGGGCGAAGGCGTTCATTGCCGCGGGTGACCACCATGGCGCCCGGTTGCAGCCCGTCCTGGACGATGAACCGGTCGCCGACCGCGCGGCCTATAACGACATCGCGGCGCTGCACCGCCCGGTCGGGGCCGACCACGAACACGCTGGCCCCGCGCGGGCCCAGGATGACCGCGTCCTTGGCCACGGTCATCACCTCGGCCTCGGCGATGCCGGGGATCAGGATGGTCGCCGACTGTTCGGCGGCCAGCGGTTTGGTGATGGCGCCGAAGATCGGCACGAAGCGGACCGTGCGGGTGCGGGTCAGGGAGTCCTCCACCGGGACGACGGCGCGCACCACGGCGTCATGGCTGGTGCCGTCATCCAGGACGATGGTGACCGGCACGCCGGGTTCCAGGGCGGCCACCCGCACCGACGCCACATTGGCCTCGACCTCCAGGTCGGTGTCGTTGACCACGGTCGCGACCGGGCTGCCGATCGAGACGAACTCCCCCGCCTCGACCAGTTTTTCGCTGACCACGCCCGGGAACGGCGAGCGGATGATGCCGTGGTCCAAATCGATCCGCGCCTGGCTCAGGCGGGCCTGGGCTCGGTTGATCGCGGCCTGGGTTTCGGCGAATTGGGACTGGGCCCGGGCCAGTTCCTGGCGTGCGTCGTCATACACCCCTTGGGAAAAGGCGGAACTGCCGCGCAGCCCTTCCAGCCGATCGACCGTTTGCTGGGCGATCTGGCGGGTGGCCACGGCGGCCTCGCGCCGGCTGCGCGCCTCGGACACCTCGGCGCTCAACAGCGCCACCTCGGCCTCCTGCCGGTCGGGCACCAGCTCGGCCAGGGGTTGGCCGGCCTCGACCCGGTCGCCGACCGAAACCGGCACCGCCTGCACCGGGCCCGCCGCCCGGGCGGCCACGGTGGAGGCTTCCCGGGCGACCAGGCGGCCGATGACCGGCACGGTTTCACTGGCGGTCTGCATGACCACCGGGTCCACCCGCACCTGGGCCGCCTGTTGCTGGGCCAAGGCCGCGAAAACCGGCGCCACCGCCAGGATCAGGGCCAAGGCCGCCACGCGTCCGAAGGAGTTCATCACCACCTGCTTTCCCTGTTCCGGCTTGGGGCCCGCGCCCGGGCACCGTGCAAAAGCTTTTGACCCGATGTGGCCCGCGGGCGCACAGTTTCCACTTGGAGGAGCCGACCCGATAATAGTTGCAAACGAGAAAAATGCATACGGCGCTGTTTACCCACCCCGAATGCCTGAACCACGATACGCCACTGGGCCATCCTGAAAGCAGTGATCGGCTTCGCAGCGTTTTGCACGCGTTGGAGGGCGAAGCGTTCATGCTGCTGGACCGGCGGGAGGCGCCCTTGGCCACCCCGGACCAAGTCGCCCGCATTCATCCGCGCAAATATGTCGATGCCGTGATCGCGGCGGTCCCCCGGGACGGGCTGCGCACCATGGATTCGGGGGACACCATCATGTCGCCGGGCACGGGGGCCGCCATCCTGCGCGCGTCGGGGGCGGTTTGCGCCGCGGTGGACGCGGTGCTGACCGGGGAGACCAGAAACGCGTTCTGCGCGGTTCGGCCGCCGGGCCACCACGCCGAAACCGCGACCGCCATGGGCTTTTGCCTGTTCAACAGCGTGGCGGTGGCCGCAGCCCAGGCCCGGGCCGTGCACGGGGTCGAGCGGGTGGCGGTGGTCGATTTCGACGTCCACCACGGCAACGGCACCCAGGACCTATTCTGGAACGAGCCCGGGCTGTTTTACGCCTCCAGCCATGAATACCCGCTGTTCCCCGGGACCGGTCAGCAGAGCGAGACCGGCGTGGCCGACAACATCCTGAATGTGCACCTGGCGCCGGGCACCGGCGGGGCGGAGTTCCGCGCCGCCTATACCGACGTGATCCTGCCGCGCCTGAAGGCCTTCCAGCCGGAACTGCTGATCCTGTCGGCGGGCTTCGACGCCCACCGGGCCGATCCCCTGGCCACCTTGGAGGTGACCACCGCCGATTTCGCCTGGCTCAGCCGGGAATTGCTGGCGGTGGCCGATCAGGTATGCGCCGGGCGGGTGGTCTCCGCCCTGGAAGGGGGCTACAACCTCAACGCCCTGGCCGACAGCGTGATGGCCCATATCGATGTGCTGATGGCCGCGTAATC
>CAYNRD010000130.1:0-6414 GCA_964399515.1 uncultured Mycobacteriaceae bacterium
CAGTTCGGGCTGTCGATCATCCTGTTCATCGGCAGCGTGTTCTCCCCCTATAACGCCTGGGCCGGCCGGCGCGATCCCCATGACCATGTGGCGGCCAACGTGGCCTTGTATGGCCGGGGGGTGCGCCGCTGGACCATGACCGAACGGGGCCGATCCAGCCTGGACCAGGGGACCGACCACATCCAGATCGGCCGCAGCCGGGCGGAATGGCGCGGCGATGCCCTGGTGCTGGACCTGGATGAGCGCGCCAGCCCCCTGCCCCGGCGGGTGCGCGGTCAGGTGATCGTCCACCCCTGCGGGCTGACCGGCCACTGCTATGCCATCGACACCGGCGACCGGCACCGGTGGTGGCCGATCGCCCCCCACGCCACCGTCGAGGCCCGGTTCACCGACCCCGACCTTCGCTTCTCCGGCCCCGGCTACCTGGACGGCAATGCCGGCCTGGCGCCGATCGAGCGCGACTTCCGCAACTGGGACTGGTCACGGGCCCATGGCGACGATGGGGAAACGCTGATCGTCTATGACGTGGTCGAACGGCCCGGCCAGGACGGGCCGCTGTTGGGCCTGCGGGTGCGGGCGGATGGCACCATCGAGGATGTGCCGGTGCCGGGGCGCCAGCGCCTGCAACGGGGCTTTTGGGGCATGGGCCGGTCGGTCCGCTGTGAGGCAACGGCGGCGCCCAGGGTGCTGCAAACCTTGGAGGACAGCCCGTTCTACATGCGCTCGGTCCTGGAAACCCGCCTTTTGGGCCGGGACCGGCTGTGTGTGCATGAAAGCCTGTCGGGCGTGAAGGTCGGCCACCCGATCATCCGGATGATGCTGCCGTTTAAAATGCCCCGCCGGACGGCGTGACCGTCCGGCGGCTGAAGACTCCCGCGGACGGCGTGACCGTCCGGCGGTTTATGCGGTCGTCCGGATTATTCGGCCGGCACCGTCGGCGTCGCGTCCCGGTCCGCCTGTTCGGCGGCTTCGCGCTTATGCCGTTCCTTGATGTGCTTGCCGGTCGAGTAAACCTGCCACGCGCAGAAGACCAACAACCCCCCGAAGAACAGGACCATTTGTCCAAAAACCATATCAGCCATTGTTCAACCCCCCAAGGTTGGTGCTCCGACTTTGTGTCGAGGGCGCGGTACGGAGCGGATCCCGGCCCTGCCACGTCCCGTCCGAGTCGAGGACTCGGAAGCGGGCAAACAATTCTTCCTTGAACCACTTGCCGGCGCGCATCGCCCGAACCGCGTCCCGGTGCGGGCCCAGCCCGTAGGCGAAGTCCTTCATGGCGGTGGGTGAGCGCCAGACCGACACCGTCACCTGATGCACGAGCGGCACATCCCCCAGGCCGACATGGAACAAAACCCCGTCACTGGCGCCCACCGCCCGGTCGATTCCCGGCGCGTGGCGCCAGAACTGCGGCAGGCAGCGCAGCTTGACGCTGGCGCGGGTGATGACGGCCACCGGCCCATGCGGGTCGTCCGGTTCCAGGACACCATCGCCGAACGGAGCTTGGCCGTCCCACTGGCCCCAGGACCGGATCGGCTTCAGGAACAGGGTGACCGCTTCGGTGGCGTGGTCGCGATAGCGTTGGAACACCGGCGCCCGCCGCCACTGCCGGCGGGCATGATCAAGATTGGGCCAGGTGGTCAACAGCCCCCAGACGGCGGTGTTCGGCACCGGGACGAACCCGTTGCCGGACCCGCTGCCGAATTGCTTGTAAAAGCGCAACCCCTCCAGCCGCGCCAGGGGCCGGCGGGCGGCCAGCATCTGGCCCAGCGCCCAGGAGCGGTCCCAAACCCGGTCGAACCGGAACACCGACAGGCACGCGCAGCCGCCATCGGCGGCGGCGGGCTCGGCGTTTGTCAGGTGGTCCAGCACCCCCAAATCGGCGCTGTCATAGGGCGGTGCCATGGCTCCCCCTCCCCCGCCGGTCAGCCGCCCAGCCCGCCCACGGGCGGGGTCCAGGGGCTGGTGCGGGCGAGCGCGTCCCGCTCCTGCAGGCGCGCGATCAGATCCAACAGCCGGCCGGCCCGGGCGTCGATGCCGCGAACATCCCGGCGGGCGGCCCACGGGCTGGCCGGGGTCCTGACGACCGCATCGATCAGAAACGCGGTTTCGCGCAGCGGTGGCACCGGCGCCAGGGCCGGGCGCCGCAGGCTCAGGGCCAAGATGCGCGGCAAGAAGGCCAGCTTCCGCGCCAGCGGCACCACCGCCCGGCCCGAGATCGAATCCAGATCCTGGCGTTCCACCTGGCGGCCGATTTCCGCGTACAGATGGCGGGCGGCTTGGATGGCCGGCCGGCAGGCCCCGGGCAGTGCTCCGATGCCCGGTTCCGACCGACGATAGAGTTGATCGGCCCGGTCCAGCAGCCGCGCGGTCACCGTTCCCAAAGCCGGGCTGTGCCGGGGTGACCGCAAGAACGCCGCGCCATCAATGCCGGCTTCGGCCAACCAGGTGCTGGGCAGGTACAGACGGCCGGCGCGGGCGTCCTCACCCACGTCGCGGGCGATGTTGGTCAGTTGCATGGCGACGCCCAGATCGCAGGCACGGGCAACGACCTCGGGCTCGCGCCGGCCCATCAGCAGGGTCATCATCACGCCGACCGTTCCAGCCACCCGGGCCGCATAGGCCAACAGGTCGCTTTCGGTGTCGTAGCGGCGGCCCTCGGCGTCCCATTGGAAGCCCTCCAGCAGCGCTTCGGGCACGGCGCGCGGAATGGCGTACCGAAACGCGGCTTCGGCGAAGGCGCGGTCTTCGGCATGGGGTTCGGGCCGGCCGGCATAAAGGGCCTCCAGGCGCCGGCGCAGGGTGGCCAAGGCCTGGGCTTGGGTATCCCGGTCGCCGGCCGTATCGTCGATCAGGTCGTCAGCGATCCGGCAAAAGGCGTATAGGGCGTACGCCCCCTGGCGCTCCCGCTCCGGCAGCAGCAGGGAGGCGGCGTAGAACGTGCGTGAGCCGGTCTTGACCAGGGCCCGGCAGCGGCGCCGGTCAGCCTCACTGACGCCGGGCGGGTGCTTGGCGCGGTCCGCCATGGCCTCAAGCGACATGGGCCGCCTCCGGAATTTGGCTGTCGACGATCTTGGCGGTGGACAACACGCCCGGCAGCCCGGCCCCTGGGTGGGTGGAGGCGCCGGCCAGAAACAGCCCATCGACCTCCTCGGACCGGTTGTGGGGCCGGAAATACGCGCTTTGCAACAGCAGCGGTTCCAAGCCGAAAGCGGCCCCTTTTTCGCTCAACAACCGGGTCTTGAAGTCCAGGGGCGTGGTCACCTTGGACGTCACCACACAGTCGGACAGGCCGGGCAGGACCGTCTCCTCCAGCCGGTCCTGTACCGCTTTACGGAACCCGTCCGCGATCCAATCCCAGCGGGTGCTGCTGTCCAGATGCGGGACCGGCACCAGGGCATAGAAGGCGTCACAGCCGGGGGGCGCCATGGCGGGATCGGTGGCGGTCGGCCGATGCAGATACAGGCTGAAGTCCTCGGCCAGCACCTTGCGGTGGAAGATATCCCGCAACAGCCCCTCATACCGGGGCCCCAGCACCATGGTATGATGATCGACATCCGCGAACCGCCGGCTGGTGCCGAAGTGCCACAGGAAGACGCTCATGGAATATTGGCTGCGGGCCAGCCGGCCGTCGGTCCACACCCGGCGCGGCCGGTAGCCCAGCAAGTGTTTGTAGGTGTGGGCCATGTCGGCGTTGGAGATCACGATTTGGGCGGGGACGGTTTCCCCCCCGTCCAGGCGGACGCCCACGGCCCGGTCGTTTTTGATCAGGATCCGATCAACCCGGGCGTTGTAGCGCACTCGGTTGCCCTGCCCCTCGATCAGCCCGACCAGGCCCCGGGCCAGGCTGCCGGTCCCGCCCATGGCGTAATGGACGCCGCCCTTCTGCTCCAGATGGTTGATCAGGCTGTACATGGCGCTGACCGCCATGGGATTGCCGCCGATCAGAAGCGGATGGAAGCTGAACGCCACCCGCAAATGGGGATCCTTGAAGTGGCGGCAGACCTGATTGTAGACGCTGCGGTGTCCGCCCAGGCGCAGGATGGTCGGCAGGGCCGCGGCCATGGCGCTGACCCGGTCGAACGGTCGGTGCCCATAGTCATGGAAGCCGATGTCAAATTGGCGCTTGGCCCGGGCCATGAACCGGTCGAAACCGGCGACGTCGTCCGGATTGAACCGGGCCACTTCCCGCCGCATGGCCTCGGCATCGCCGGAATAGTTGAACACCGTCCCGTCGTCGAAGCGGATCTTGTAGAACGGGTCCAAGGGCACCAGGGTGACGTCATCCGCCAGCCGGCGCCCGCACAGACCCCATAACTCCTCGAACAGGTCCGGCGCGGTGACGATGGTCGGCCCGGCATCGAACCGGAATCCGTCCTGGTGGTGGACATAGCCGCGGCCGCCCGGGCCGTCCAATTGCTCCAGAACGGTGACGTCGTACCCCTTCGCCCCCAGGCGCACCGCGCAGGCCAAACCGCCGAAGCCGCTGCCGATCACGATCGCCTTCGGCCGGGCCGCCAACGCCGCGTCCAGGCGCGGCGGCGGGCCGGCGACGCCGTCTTGTCTGTAAAGTGGAGTGGTCGGTTTGTGCGTCAACATTGGTTGACATTAAACCCAGCATGATCCGCGCACGCAAGCGTGGGATGCCCGCGGCCCGTCCGGGTGGGACAAAATGATCTAGGTCGGATGACGGGTCTGGAGGGGGGCTCAGCCGGCCAGCAAGGTCGCGATCACGGACGCGAACCCGACCGCGAGGGTCAGGATGATGGCAATCCGCTCCCAACGGCTGGCGCGCATGTCGGACCGCAAATTGGTCTCCATGGCCCGCAAGTCGTCGCGCAGTTCGGCGCGCATGGCGCCCATATCATCGCGCAGCTCCGCGCGGATGATGGTCATGTCCGCCCGGATCTCGGCGAAGCCGGTTTCCAGGCGGTTCAACAGCGCCGGCAGATAGGTATCAAGCGCGTCCTGCTTGCCTTCCAGGCGGGCGATGCGCGGCTCGAGGAGGTGGTCGGTCATAGGCGAAATTTACAGTGCATGCCGGCCGATACAATCCGACCGGTCACCCCAAAATTTGCCGTTCATGGGCCAGGTCCCGGATGATCCGGGCGGTGCCTTCGGGGTCCTCCTCATGGGACAGGTGACCCAGGTCCGGTTGGGTGATCACCCGGGCGCCGGGGGATTTTTCCAGCACTTGCTTGGCGCTCGCGGCGGGGACGGCCTTGTCGCCCTCGGCCACCACCAGCACCAGTCGGTCGCCCAAACCGGAAAGATCCCCTTGCAGAGGGTGCAGGTTCCAATTCGCCATCATGCCGAAGGCGGCGGTAACGTGGCTGGTGCGGCTGGCCAGGCGCCGATACAACTCCACCCCCTGGTCGGAGAGCGTCGAGCCCACGCCGGTGAGCAAGCGTTCGATGGTCTCCCGGTCGCCGGCGCGCCAGGCGAAGCTGCGCGGCACGATCGGGTTCCACATCATCAACTTGGCCAGGGCCGGGTACCAGCGCCCCGATGAGCCGCGATAGGGCAAGAAGGCGCCGTTCAGGCCGACCAGCAGGCGGGGATCGATATGCGCGCGGGCGGTCATGTGGCTGAGGATGGCAGCACCGGCCGAATGGCCGACGCCGACCGCCGGCCGGGCGTCGATCTGCTCCAACAAGGCCCGCAAGCGCTTGGCCATGCCGTCCAGGGACAGGCCGGCCGGCCCCGGCAGGTCGGTGAAGCCGTGGCCGGGCAGGTCGACCGAGACCACATCAAAATGCTCGGCCAGGGCCGGCATCAGATCCCGCCAGGAATGGGTGGCGGCGCCGGTGCCGTGGGCCAAAAGCAGGGTCGGCCCCTGCCCGAGGCGCTGGACATGCCATTTCAGCCCGGCCGCGCGCACAAACTGGCTGTGCTCCCGCAGCGGCCAGTCATGGCCGTCCCGCTCCCAAACCGGGCGGTCGCCCAGGGTCACCAACCAGGTCATCGTCTCCAGCACCATTTCAAGACGTTATCCTTCGAGGGCGGCGATGACCGTCTTGGACATCCGAGCCGCATCCGCCTTCGGCAAGGGGAGATAGAGCGCCGCCGCCTCCCGCGCCAGGGCCTCGGCCTTGTGGGATGGCCGGGCGCCGGTATCGACCAGCATCGCCGCCAGCTGTTCGGCCCGGACGGCACGGGCGGCGGCGGTGGCATCCTCCTCGGCCGCCGGCCGACCCGGGCTGCCATCCAGGGCGATGTTGGCCTTGCCGTCGGTTAGGATCACCAGCATGGGCGATTGGCCGCGGCGCCGGGCATCCACGGCCACGCCATGGGCCGCCATCAGCCCGGACGCCAGGGGGGTGCCGCCGCCGGCGGGAAGGCGGGCCCGGCCGCGCTTGGCCGCCCCCCGGGACCGGGTCGGCGGCCGCACCACCAGGGCGGCCGGCCCGCGAAACG
>CAYNRD010000131.1:0-6413 GCA_964399515.1 uncultured Mycobacteriaceae bacterium
TACCTGAGTAAGAAGGATGATGTGGTTTTGAGCGGGCTGGCCGCGACCAGCGCCCGGAGGTGCTCGGCGGTGCCGAAGGCCGCCGGCCGCAACCCTGCTTGCCCCAGATGCTCCAGCATCGCCGCCACCATGCGGCCGCCGACCGACGGCGGCAACGCGCACGCCACCCCCGATCCGGGCGCTTGCACCGGGATCGGCGGCCGCCACCGGGCGGTGTAGCCGGTCAGGTCCCGCCGGGTGAGCGCGCCGCCGCCATCGGCCGCCGCCGTGGCCAGGGCCTGGCCGGCCTCCCCCTGGTAGAACAGGCGCGGCCCCTCATGGGCCAAGGCATCCAGGAAGGCCGCGTAGCCGTCCGGCCGATAGCGGCCGCCTTCGGCCAGGGGCGTGCCTTGCGCGTCGCAAAACAGGTGCCGGGCGCCGGCGCTGGCCTGGACGATCGGGGCGATCACCGACAGGATCCGCGCCTGCAACCCGTTCACCGGGCAGCCGGACCGGGCCAGCGCGATCGCCGGCGCGAACAGATCCCGGGCGGGCATGCGGCCGAAACGGTCATGGGCCGCGAACAGGCCCGCGATCACCCCGGGCGTGGCGACCGTGCCCCAGCCGACATGGAAACGCTGCCGGTCGGTGCCGAAATCGGCCTCGCTCGCCGCCACGTCCCCGGCCCCGTCGGGGCGTTTCTGCACCGGGGTCTGCACGAACCAATCCAGGCTGACCGGCGGGCCGCCCACGGGCCGCGCGGTCAGCCACAGCCCGCCGCCCAGGCTGGCCAGGATCGGCTCGGCCAGGGTGGCGACCAAGGTGGCCGCGATCGCGGCATCGGCGGCGGTGCCGCCGGCCTCCAGCGTGTCCAGGGCGGTTTCGGTGACCCGGGCATGGCCGGTGGCGACCGCGGCCGGTTGGTGTGGGCGGGGCATCATCATGGCGGCGTGATCAAGACTCCTTGCCCGGAACGAGCAAAGACACCAAAGAAAACCGGGGGGTTCGCTGAACAGTCAAAAGTTCTTTTTGGAACAATTAGAAGGTTTCCCAAAATCGGCTGACAGCCATTGACTTAAATCATAGAGGGCAAGGGCCCGGCCATGACAGCTTAGGCCCTGGGGATGATGCTCCCCGTGTCCGACGGGGGCGCGATGCTATCGGGGGAAGCATCGTGTTCCCGTCGGGCTCCTAACCGGAGGGCGCACGGGCGGCTGGCATCAGTCCCCCAGGCCAATGCCTTCCCGCCGCGGGTCCGCTCCCGCTACCAAGCGCCGGCCCATCACCCTGATCACATGCAGCCCGCTGTTCATGTCGCCAACCCGGACGGTGTGGCCCATGGCCTCCAGCGCGTCCGCGTGCCCGACCGCTTGCGTGCGGGCCTCCAGCTCGGTGGCGCCGTTTCGATTGGCCACATGCCCCAGGCTGACCGCGTCCTGGGGGTGCAGCCCCCAATCCATCAGCGCGATGACCGTCTTGGCGACATAGCCGATGATCCGGCTGCCGCCGGGGGAGCCGACCACCGCCTCCAACCCCCCGCGGCCGTTCAGGACCAAGCTTGGCGCCATGGAACTGCGCGGCCGCTTGCCGGGCGCGATCCGGTTGGCGACCGGAACGCCGTCCACCTGCGGCTGGAAGGAGAAATCGGTCATTTCGTTGTTCAGCAGGAAGCCGCGCACGAACACGCCGGAGCCAAAGCCGGTTTCGATGGTCGAGGTCATGGACACCGCGTTGCCGTGGCGATCGACGATGGACAGATGGGTGGTCCCGGCCCGGTCCGGCCCCTGGCCCGGCGCCCGGGGGGCCGCGTCCCGCCAGGGCGGGTTGCCCGCCGGGGCCGGCGTGGCCATGGCCGCCGCCGGGTCGATGCGCTGGGCGCGGGCGGTCAGATAGGCCGGGTCCAGCAGCCCCGCCGTGGGCATGGCGACGAAGTCGGCGTCGGCCATGTAGAGGTTTCGGTCGGCGAAGGCCAGCTTCGACGCTTCGGCCAGCAGGTGCCAGGCGCGCGGGTGGTCGGGGCCCAGCCCGGCCAGGTCGAAATGCTCCAGCAGCCCCAGGATCTGGCCGACGGTGAGCGCGCCGGAGGAGGGTGGGCCCATGCCGCAGACCCGCCACGCCCGGTAGGGATGGCAGACCGGCTCCCGGGCGATGACCCGGTAGCCGCGCAGATCATCCAGCGCCAAATCACCCGGGTTGTCCGGATGGCCCTGCACCGCCGAGACGATGTCGATCGCGACCGGCCCCTGGTAGAAGGCGCGCGCGCCGGCCGTGGCGATCGCCTCCAGAAGCTCCGCGTAGGCCGGGTTGTCCCGCACGTCCCCCGGGGCCAGGGCGTCGCCGCCCGGGAAGAAATAGGCCGCCGCGGCCGGTTGGCCCCTCAGCCGCTGGCCGAAGGGGGAGGCCAGACTGGCGGCCAGGCGCGGCGTCACCTCGAACCCATCCCGGGCATGGCGGATGGCCGGCGCGAACAGGCGGGCCAGCGGCAGGGTGCCGTGCCGGGCATGGATGTCCAGCATCAGGGCCACCGTGCCCGGCGTGCCCACCGACAGCCCGCCGGTGACCACGTCGAAAAAGCCGCGCGGCTGGCCGTCTGGGCCCAGGAACCGGTCCGGCGTGGCCCGGGACGGGGCCGTTTCCCGGCCGTCCAACGTGCTGACCCGGCCCGTGGCGCCGTCATAGCGCAGGAAGAACGCCCCGCCGCCCAGGCCGCTGGATTGGGGCTCGACCAGACCCAGCACCGCCTGGGCGGCGATGGCGGCGTCGGACGCGCTGCCGCCCTCGGCCAGGACTTCGGCGGCCGCTTGGCTGGCCAGGGGATGGGCGGTGACCGCCAGGTGCTGCTGGGCGCTGACCCGGTCCTTGGCATACAGCCCGGTATCCGGCTCGGGTGCCGGGCTTTGGGCGATTGCGGGCGCCGCCGACAGGACGGCGCCGATCAGCAAGACTGTGAGGCCGGACGCGAAACGCATGGACATCCCGGGGAAGCTGTGGTGGGCCAGTGGCGTGATGGCCGGGATTTAGCAACCGCACGCCCCCAGGGCGACCGGAATCATAGCGGTTGCGGCCAACGGGGGCGGGTCGGTATTGAGTTTGGGGACATGCAAGGACCCAATCGGCCGGGCCACCGGGCGGGATCGCCCCCGCGACCATCGGTGCCGGCCCAACCCCTTATGGAGGCTCGCCATGGATGACGTTCTGCCGCCCGCGGACATTCCGCGCCCGAACAACCTGGACGCCTACTGGGTCCCGTTCACGCCCAACCGGCAGTTCAAGAAGGATCCGCGCCTGATCGTCTCGGCCAAGGGCATGTATTACGGCACCATCGATGGCCGCCAGGTCATGGATGGCATCGCCGGGCTGTGGTGCGTGAATGCCGGGCACGGCCGGGAAAAGATCATCGAGGCGATCCAGCGCCAGGCCGCCCGCATCGATTACCCGACCGCCTTCCAGATGAGCCACCCCCTGGCCTTCGACCTGGCGGCACGCCTGGCCGCGCTGGCGCCCGGGGATCTGGACCATGTGTTCTTCTCCAACTCCGGGTCCGAGGCGGTGGACACCGCGCTGAAGGTGGCGCTCTCCTACCACAAGGCGAGGGGCGAGGGCGGCCGGACCCGCCTGATCGGCCGGGTCAACGGCTATCACGGCGTCGGCTTCGGCGGCACGTCGGTGGGCGGCATGGTCGCCAACCGCTAGCAGTTCGGCCATTTGCTGGCCGGGGTCGATCACCTACCCTTCATCTACGACCGCCAGCACATGGCCTATTCCAAGGGCCAGCCGGACTGGGGCGCCCATTTCGCCGACGCGCTGGAGGACCTGTGCAAGCTGCATGACCCGTCCACCATCGCGGCCGTGATCGTGGAGCCCATGGCCGGGTCCGCCGGTGTCTACGCGCCGCCCAAGGGCTATCTGGAGCGGCTGCGCCAGATCTGCGACCAGCACGGCATATTGTTGATCTTCGATGAGGTGATCACCGGCTTCGGCCGCACCGGTGCCGCCTTCGCGTCCGAGAAGCTGGGCGTGATCCCCGACATGATGACCACCGCCAAGGGCATCACCAACGGTGCCGTGCCCATGGGGGCCACCTTCGTGCGCAAGCACGTCTATGACGCGTTCATGCACGGCCCCGAACACCTGCCGGAACTGTTCCACGGCTACACCTATTCGGCCCACCCGCTGGCCTGCGCCGCGTCGATGGCAACCCTGGACATCTACCAGGAGGAAGGCCTGTTCCAGCGCGTGGCCGACCTGGCCCCCTACTGGGAAGAGGCGGTGCACAGCCTGAAGGGCGCCCCCCATGTGGTCGATATCCGCAATTGGGGCCTGGTGGCCGGGGTCGAACTGGACCCGGGCGAGCACGGCCCGGGCCGGCGGGCGTTCTCGGTATTCCTCGACGCCTATGAGAACGGCATCCTGATGCGCAGCGCCGGCAACACCATGGTGTTCACCCCGCCCTTGATCATCGAGAAAGCCCAGATCGATCAAATGGTCGATATGCTGCGCACGTGCCTGGGCCGGGCCAAGTAAGCGCCGCTGGGGGCGGCGGTGGCGCGGACCGGGCATGTCACCGGCACCCCGGCCGTGACCGGGGCCGCCCACCCCGTCGCCAGTGCCGAGCATTGCCGGGGCCGGAAGAAACAGCGTCTGGGAGATCGGGTGGGCCTGAGTCAGTTCGGCGTCAACCGGGTCGAACTCCCGCCCGGGGTCTGGTCGACGGTTCGGCACTGGCATAGCCATGAGGACGAATTCGTTCTGGTCCTGGACGGGGAAGTCACCCTGGTCACCGATGACGGCGCCCAGGTGCTGGAGCCCGGCGGCTTCGCCGGGTTTCCGGCCGGGGTGCCGAACGGGCACCGGCTGGAGAATCGCACCGAACGGGTGGCGGTCTATCTGGAGGTGGGCACCCGGCGCCCGGAGGTGGACCAGGTGACCTACCCGGACGAGGATCTGGCCGTCCGCCATGACGCCGCCGGCCGACAAGTTTATGTCAAGACCGACGGCACGTTCGTAAAGCCCGCCTGACCAAATTCGTTATAATACTGGCGGCATTTTCAACAAAAAATCTTCACCAAACCGTGATTGGCTGCTGGGGGTTAACAAACCGCGCAGTTCCCCCGCTTCGATGCGGAATGGTTTACGACAGCCCGAAGTTACACGGGAACATAACCGTTCTGTCATAAAAATTTTCGAATACCGGACTAAGCCCGGCCCGGTCCGCGGCGAAATGTCACCACGGGCAGGAACGATCCGTTTCAAGACCGCAACCGGGCCGCGGGCCGCGTGATACCGCGCGCCCGAGGGGTTCGGGTGCGCTCAGTCCGTCTTGAAAGGGGTCCAATCTGGGGGGGTCGCGGGCCGGGGGGCGGTCATGGGCGGCGCCCCTGTGGTCGGCTCCGGGCTTGGCCGGGCCGAAACCCGCGCAACAAAGGAAACTGTGATGACCATTGATACCCCAACGGCCGATTTGTCCGGCTTCACGGGCGGCGTGGACGCCATCCTGTTCGATCCTCCTGGCCTGGGCGGCTTCGCGACCGAACTCGTCGTCCCGGGTGTCGACGATCCGCTGGACAGCACCATCCTGGGCGCCGCCGTGGTCAACCTGACCGGCAGCGCCGCCGCCGATGCCCTGGCCGGCAACGCCGCCGCCAATGTGCTGATCGGCGCCGGCGGCGACGACACCATCTCCGGTTTTCTGGGGGAGGATACAGTCGATGGCGGCGCGGGATCGGACACATTCGTTCTGATCGCCGACGGCACCGTGGACACGGCCTTCCCCGTGGAAGCGGATTTGACCTTTGGCTCGGTGACCACGGTCCTGACCGATGGCACCGTTCAGGTGACCACCCTGACCGGCATCGAGAACCTGACCGGCAGCTTCGTTGCCGATGCCCTGTTCGGCGATGCCGGCGCCAATGTGCTGATCGGCAATGATGGTGACGACCTGATCACTGGCCTTCTAGGCGCCGACACCGTCGATGGCGGTGCCGGCAACGACACGTTCCTGATCACCGCCACCGGTGACGTCGATGCGCCGGGCTCGGTGGTTGGCGACCTGACCGCCGGCACCGTGGTGACCACCAGTGCCGCCGGCACCAGCGAGACCACGACGCTGACCGGTGTTGAAAACCTGACCGGCAGCTTCTCCCCCGACACGCTGGTCGGCGATGGGGCGGCCAACGTCCTGGCCGGGGGCGACGGCACCGACGGCCTGGACGGCGGGGCCGGCGACGATACCCTGTCCGGCGGGGCCGGCAATGACACCATCGCCGGAGCTGCCGGGACCGACACGGTGGTGATCGAGGGGGGCTCGGTGAACCTGTCCCTGGGCGTGATCATCGATGTCTTGAGCGACGGCTTCTTCGAGGTCGATGCCGTCACATGTGTGGAGAAAGCCACCAGTTCGGGTGCGGCGGAAGCCTTGATAGGCAGCAGCGACC
>CAYNRD010000132.1:0-6403 GCA_964399515.1 uncultured Mycobacteriaceae bacterium
AGCATTCAGCACTCTGGGCTCAAATCGGGTCTTCGCTGCAGACTTGATGATTGCCCGGTTCCGGCGAAGACTGCGCGTTCCCGGCCCGATTTCAAGATGAGACACTACCCCTTTTCGGCCGTGCCGAGGGATGCCGGCGCCTTTGCGTCGGCCCGGCCCCGGCGCAGTTGGCCGTAAAAGCCATAGGCCAGGGACGCCAGGGCCAAGACCAGGATGGTGCCGGCGATCGGGCGGGTCAGCAAGGCCCCCCAATCCATGTCCGCCAGGATCAAGCCCTGGCGCAGGCTGGTCTCGGCGATCGGGCCCAGCACCAAGCCGATGATGAAGCACGCCACCGGATAGCCCAGCTTGCGCAGGAAGAAGCCGACCACGCCGAAGACCAGCATCACCGCGACATCGACGAAATTGCTGTTCAGGGCGTAGACGCCGGTCATGCACAACACCACGATCGCCGGGCCGACCAGGGCATAGGGGGCCCGCAGGATCAGGGCGAAATAGCGGGCGAAGCGGATGCCGACCAACAGCATCAAGAGGTTGGCGAGCAGCATGCCGATGAACACCGAATAGACCAGCTGGGTGTTCTGGGCCATTAACAGCGGGCCTGGGATGATGCCGTGGATGGTCAGCCCGCCCAGCATGACGGCCGTGGTGGCGCTGCCCGGAATGCCCAGGGCCAACAGCGGGATCATGGATCCGCCGACGGCGGAATTGTTGGCCGATTCTGGGGCCGCGATCCCGTCCGGCGTGCCGGTTCCGAACCGTTCCGGGTGGCGGGACCAGCGCACCGCCTCACTGTAGGAGATGAACGCCGCCGTGGTGGCGCCGACACCGGGCAAGGCGCCGATGAACGCCCCCAGGCTGGACGAGCGCAGCAAGGTCCACCGGGTGGCGAGAAACTCCCCAAATGTCGGCAGTTGGGTTGAAACCCCGGTCACCGCGTTGGTGCCGCGATCCCCTTCCGACACCCGCTGCAGCACCTCGGCCAGGGCGAAGATGCCGATGATCGCCGGGACGAAGCTGACCCCGGACAACAGCTGGTTGTTGCCAAAGGTGTAGCGCGCCATGCCGGTGATCGGGTCGAGGCCGACCGTGGCGACGCCCAGGCCCAACAGCCCGGCGATCAGCCCCTTGAGCACGGAGTTCGAGCCGATCGCCGCGATCGCCGTGATGCCGAGCACGGCCAGGGCGAAATATTCCGCCGGACCGAAATTGAGCGCGAGCTGAGCGATCGGCGGCGCGAACAGCATCAGGATGACGGTGCCGAAGATGCCGCCGATCGCCGAGGATGCCAGGGCGATGCCCAAGGCCTTGCCCGCCTCGCCCCGGCGGGCCATGGGATAGCCGTCCAGGGCCGTGCAGGCAGCCTCCGGACTGCCGGGCGTGTTGAACAGGATCGCCGAGATCGAGCCGCCGAAGGTGGACCCGACGTAAACCCCGCCCAGCAGCAGCAACCCCTCTATCGGGGCGAAGGCGAAGGTGAACGGGATCAGCAACGCCACCCCGACGATGCCGGTGAGCCCGGGAACCGAGCCGAAGGCGATCCCCCAGATGACCGCGAAGCCGATCAGCACGAAGGCCATCGGGTTGCCGCCCATATAGGCCAGGGCGCTGGCGTATGCTTCGAACATGGTGATATCCGCGTCCGCTCGTCAGTAGAGCAACAGGTTGAGGTCGTGAAAGGGCCCGACCCCGCGCGGCAGCGGCAGAGACAGCACTTGCGAGAAAAACACCGTCAACAGCAGCGTGAAGACGGGGGCGAAGACCAGCTTCGCGACAAGGTTTCGGTAGACGAGCAGAAAGCTGGCTACCCACAGGAACAGCACTGTCGCGACCGCGAAGCCGACGGTCTGGAAGCCGAGGTAATAGGCGAAGATCGCCGCCGCCATGGCGCCAGCCCGCACCGCACCGGGGGCGAGGCCGAAGACGCGCGCCGGGCCGCCCTCGCCATCGCCGCCGGAAGAGTCCGGGGGGGCGGGATCCCGCGGCCGCTCGCGGCCCATGGTGCGGGCCAGCTCCAGGCCCAGGCGCGCCAAATGCACCCCGGCCACCAAGGCCAGGGTGGCGAAGACGATCTTGGGCCAGAAGTCCGTGTCGATCTGGGCGAACCGGGGCGAGGTCGGAAACCCGTCGGCGACGAACCAGAACCAGACCGCCCCGCCGAAGAGCACGGCGGCGAAAGCGAGGTCGATCAGGCGACTGCGCATGGCGCACCTCAAGCAAGCAGGGCATTGGGCCGGGCGGGCTGCCATCGGGCGAGGAACGCCGCCCGGCCGGCGGTCACGGCGTCATTCGATGAAGCCCAATTGCCGCAAGACCTGGCCATAGGTCTGGCGCTCTTGCTCGACGAAGGCCGCGAACTCCTCCGGGCCGATCACCACGGAGCGGAACTGCAGGGCGCTTTGCTCCTCGAAGGCCTTGTAGCTCTCGGTCTGGGTCGCCTGTTGGACCAGGCTGTGCAGCGCCTCGGCCTGGGTGTCCGGAATCCCGACCGGGACCGCGAACGCCCGCCACCGGCCCAGGGTCACGTCAAACCCCAATTCCTTGGCGGTCGGCACGTCGGGCAACACCGGCAGCCGCTGGTCGGAGAACACCACCAGCGGGCGCAGGCTGCCCGCCTCGATCAAGCCCCGGGCGGGGCCGTATTCCTCATACATGGCGTCCACCTGCCCGCCCAAGGTGTTCGACACCATCTCCGCGGAGCCGAACGGCACGGTGGTCACCTGGGCGCCGGATTCCAGGTTCCACATCCCGACCAAGGTATCGTCGAAGCCGGCGGAGCCGGTAATACCCATCTTGATGTCGCCGGGATTGGCCCTGGCATGGACGATGAAGTCCTGAATGGTCTGGAACGGGCTGTCGGCCGGGACCATGAACAGGCCCTGATCCCACTGCACCCGGGTCAAGGGCTTCAATTCCCCCATGTCGATCCGGCCCAGCGCGTCGGCGATGATCTGGTCGGGGCCGATCGCCATCAGGGAATGGCCATCCCTGGGGCGCTGGGTGAAGTTCACGAAGGCCGGCACGCCGCCGCCGCCCTGCACCGAGATGGACACCATGGAGACGCCGGCCAGGTCTTGGAACGGCTCGGCGACCGCCCGGATGAACCGGTCGGTCCCGCCGCCCGGCCCGTATTGGTGGACGACCTCGACGGTTCGGGACGGGAAGGTGTCTTGGGCAAGGGCCGGCATGGCGAAGGCGACGGCGCCAAAGGCGACGACACCGGCGGTCAAGATGGCTGTGTGGACCATGGGGGTTCCTCCGACTGTTTTTTGGTTATCGGCTTGGGGCCGCTTCGGTTGGGCACCGTGCGGCCCCGCCCGCGTCACCGGCGGTTTGTCACCGGCGATCGCTATTCCGCGGCCAGCGCCTTGCCGGCATCGGTGTTCAGGGCGGCCATGGCCGCCTTGACGCCCTCGGGCTGGTGGGGGACGCCGGCTTTTCGCAGGCCCAGCTCAACGGCCGACAGGGTGCCCAGCAGCATGGCGTCGTTGAAGTCGCCCAGATGGCCGATGCGGAACACCCGGTCCGCCACCTTGGACAAGCCGTTGCCAAGGGAGACGTCGAACGCCTCCAGCACGACCCGCCGGAAGGCGTCGGCTGAATGCCCCTCCGGCATCACAACGGCGGTCAGCACGCCGCTTTCCTGGCCCTGCTGGCGGCACAACACCTCCAGGCCCCAGGCCCGGACGGCCGCACGGGTGGCGGCCCCGTGGCGGGCATGGCGGGCGAAGACCGCCTCCAACCCCTCCTCATGCAGCATGTCGATGGCTTCGTTCAGCCCGTACAGCAGGTTGGTGGCCGGGGTGTAGGGAAAATAGCCGGTGGCGTTCGGGCCGATCATGTCCGCCCAGTCCCAGTAGGACTTGCGCAACCCGGCGGTCTTGGCCGCCTCCAACGCCTTGACGCTGACCGCGTTGAAGGACAGGCCCGGCGGCAGCATCAACCCCTTCTGGGAGCCGGACACCGCGACATCGACGCCCCAGGCGTCGAACTGGAAGTCGATCGAGGCCAGGCCGGAAATGCTGTCCACCATCAGCAAGGCCGGGTGGCCGGCGTCATCGATGGCGCGGCGCACCTCGGCGATCGGCGAGACGGAGCCGGTCGAGGTCTCGTTATGGACCACGCAGACGGCGCGGATGCTGTGGCTGGTGTCGTCCCGCAAACGGGCGTGGATGCGCTCGGCGTCGGCGCCGCCGCGCCAGTCCCCCGCCACCACATCGGGCTTCAGGCCCAGCTTCGCCGCCATCTTCATCCACAGCATGGCGAAATGGCCGGTCTCATACATCAACACCCGGTCGCCTTCGGACAGGGTGTTGACCAAGGCCGCCTCCCACGCCCCCGTGCCCGAGGCCGGGTAGATGATCACCGGGCCGCTGGTGCGGAAGATCGACTTCATGCCGTCAAGCGCCCGCTTGCCGACATCGGCGAAGGCCGGACCGCGGTGATCGATGGTCTGGGCCGCGATCGCCCGAAGGATCCGGTCCGGCACGGCGCTGGGGCCGGGGATCTGCAGAAAGTGCCTGCCGGCTTGGCGGGGCATAGCGGGTCTCTCCCTAAAGCGGTTGCCGCCGACGCCGCCGGGACACATGCGCATGCCGGCGGGATGTCTGCGCGCGGGTCCAAACCGAGGCCACGCTCCCCCCCCACATGGGGGTGTTGCGCAGAATGCACCTGGACAGCGCGGGCGTAATATTTAATTTTGAATTATGAATACGTGGCAGGGAGTCGCGGTGTCAAGCGCCCGAACCCCGCCCACACGAAACGATCGCGAGGAAATGATGCTGGCGCGCGCACGGAAGTTGGGGTTCTCGGGCGATGTCTTGACCGATCGGTTCTCGCGCGGCCGCTACGCCACCGATGCCTCCTTCTACCAGATCGTGCCCGCGGCCGTGGCCGTGCCCCGGAACCGGCAAGATGTGGAGATCGCCCTGGACGCCGCCCGGGCGGAGGGATTGGCGGTCACCCCCCGGGGTGGCGGCACCTCCCAATGCGGCCAGACGGTCGGCCCCGGGCTGGTGATCGACAATTCTCGCCACTTCAACAAGATCCTGGAGATCGACCCGGTGGGGCGCCGGGCGGTGGTTGAGCCCGGGGTGGTCCTGGATGAGCTGAACCGGGCGCTGAAGCCCCACGGGCTGTGGTATCCGGTCGATATCTCCACGGGCTCGCGCGCCACCTTGGGCGGCATGGCGGCCAACAATTCCTGCGGCGGCCGCTCCTTGCGCTATGGCACCATGCGGGACAACGTCCTGGCCATCGACGCAATCCTGCATGACGGCACGGCGGCCCGGTTCGGCACCCTTACCTCCCCCCAGGCGCGGGCGAACACCCTGGCCGACACGATCGCGGCGGACATGCTGGACCTGGGGGCCGCCAACGCCGCCTTGATCGAGGCGCGCTTTCCCAAGCTGACCCGGCGCGTCGGCGGCTACAATCTGGACGCATTGGTTCCGAATGGCCGACCAAACAACCTGGCGCATCTGCTGGTCGGCTCGGAAGGCACGCTGGCCTATTTCACCGCGATCGAACTGAAGCTGTCCCCGGTGCTGGGCGACAAGGTGCTGGCCGCGTGCCATTTCCCCACCTTCTACCAGGCCATGGACGCGGCCCAGCATTTGGTCGCCCTGAAGCCGTTGTCGGTGGAATTGGTCGACGACACCATGATCGCCCTGGCACGGGAGATCCCGATGTTCCAGCCGACCGTGGCCGACTTCGTGCGCGGTACGCCCGCGGCCCTGTTGCTGGTCGAGTTCGACGAGGGCGAGGCCGAGCGCAACCCGGAAAAACTGGCCGACCTGGACGCGCCCATGGCCGATCTGGGCTTTTCCTGGCAGGGCGAGGGGCGCCGGGGGGGCGGGGTGGTTTCGGTCACCGACCCCGGCCTGCAAGGGCGGATCGGCGAGGTGCGGAAATCCGGCCTGAACATCATGATGTCGATGAAGGAGGAGGGAAAGCCGGTCTCCTTCGTGGAGGATTGCGCGGTGGCCCTGCCGGACCTGGCCGACTACACGGCGCGGCTGACCGAGGTGTTCGCGCGCCACGGCACGCGCGGGACCTGGTATGCCCATGCGTCCGTCGGCTGCCTGCATGTCCGCCCGGTGCTGAACCTGAAGCAGGACGCCGATGTGAAGCGAATGCGGGCGATCGCCGAGGAGGCGTTCGCGCTGGTCGCCGAATACAAGGGCTCCCATTCGGGCGAGCATGGTGACGGCATCGTCCGCTCGGAGTTCCATGAGCGGATGTGCGGGACCGAGGGCATCGACGCGTTCCGCGCCGTCAAGCGCAGCTTCGACCCGGACGGCCGGTTCAACCCCGGCAAGATCGTCGACCCGCCCAAGATGGACGACCGGTCGCTGTTCCGCTACGGGCCCGACTACGGGGCGGCCGAGATGAAGACCGCGTT
>CAYNRD010000133.1:0-6402 GCA_964399515.1 uncultured Mycobacteriaceae bacterium
CAAATCCGTCGAGGGGCTGCTACACGCCACCGGGCACATCCACCGCCATGCCACCCACCACACCGAAAGCATCATCACCCAAGACCCCGCGGCCGCCCAACGGTTCTTCGACGGCGTGCAATCGGGCATCCTGCTACACAACGCCTCCACCCAGTTCGCCGATGGCGGTGAGTTCGGCATGGGTGCGGAAATCGGCATTTCCACGGGCAAGCTGCACGCGCGCGGGCCGGTGGGGGCGGCACAGCTGACCAGCTACAAATATCTGGTGCGGGGGTCGGGGCAGACCCGGCCGGCCTAGCGCCGATGTTCCACCGCCGCGTCGTCACCCGGCCCAAGGCCACCACCGGCCGGCTGTGGGCGGGCCAAAGGGTTGGTTTGTTGGGCGGTTCGTTCAACCCGGCCCATGACGGCCACCGCCACATCAGCCTGGCGGCGCTGAAGGCGCTGGATCTGGACCAGGTGTGGTGGCTGGTCTCCCCCCAGAATCCGTTGAAGCCCAAGGCCGGCATGGCGAGTCTGGCCGACCGGATGCGCCACGCCAAGCGGGTCGCCGGCCATGGCCGCATCGTGGTCACCGATCTGGAGCGGCAATTGGGCACCCGCTACACCGCCGACACCCTGCCCCAGCAGCGCCAGAGTTACCCCAAGACCGAGTTCGTCTGGCTGATGGGGGCGGACAATCTGGCCCAGATGGCCCGGTGGGACCGCTGGCCCCAGGTCTTCCGCACGGTGCCGATCGCCGTGTTCGACCGGTCCGGCCATTCGCTGACCGCCCTGCGCGGCATCGCCGCCAGCCGCTTCGCCAAGTACCGGGTGCCCAATGAACGGGCCCAGACCCTGGCCAGCCAGACGCCGCCCGCATGGATGTTCTTTCACATCCGCCGCCACCCGGCCTCGTCCACCGCCCTTCGCCAGGCCAACCATACCCCGTGGCGGCAACCCTGACCCGGGGCGGTATTTGACATAACCCGAAATAATCGGACGGCATGGTTGGAAGATCGCGCCCGTGGGTGTATGAGATTTATCCGCGGATGCGGTGGGGTTCGAGGGCCCGCCCCGCCGGCGTGCCGCGGCAGCGCTCGGGCCTTGCAGAGAGGTGGTGGCGATCCTGACACAACCCGTGGCTGGCGTGGATGACGCCCAGCATGCGGGGTCGGCGGCCGATGGCTTCGATCCCGAACTCTTGAAGGCCCTGCCCCGGTTCGACGGCGCCCGCCGCATCGCCGAATTGGCGCTCAGGTCCCTGGATGCGGACAAGGCCTTCGATCTGATGGTCATTGACCTCGGTGACGCCGATGGGGCGTTCGCCGATGGGTTGGTGATCGCGTCGGGCCGGTCCGACCGGCACGTCGGCGCGTGTGCCGCCCATCTGATGGACAAGCTGAAACAGGCCGGGGTCAAGGGCATCTCGATCGAGGGCGACACCACCTGCGACTGGGTTCTGATCGATACCGGCGACGTGGTCATCCATCTGTTCCGCCCGGAAGTCCGCAGCTTCTACAAGCTGGAAAAGCTGTGGGGCCTGGAGACGCCGGAGCCGGCGGCGGCCCAGGCGGCGTTTTATTTCGACCATGACGCGGCCTCGGCCGGCCGGCTGAACGCCTGACCGGCGCCCGCCGCCCGGGGGCAGAATGCGCGTCCACGTGGTCGCGGTCGGCCGGGCCAAGCCTGGCCCGGAACGCCAGTTGTGGGACGCGTACACCGCCCGCATGGCGGCCCTGCCCCTGGGCGCGCCGGTCTTGCGGGAGGTCGAGGCCAAGCGCCGGGCCGACGGCGAGACCCTAAAGCGGCTGGAGGCGGACGCCATCCGCGCGGCCCTGCCCCGCCCCTGCTGCCTGACGGTGCTGGACGAACGGGGTGCCGACCGGTCCAGCCGGGACTGGGCGGCGCTGGTAACCGGCCTGCGGGACCACGGCACCCGGGATCTGGTCTTCGTGATCGGCGGCGCCGACGGGCTGCATGCGGATGTGCGCGACCATGCCGATCACCGCTTGTCTTTCGGATCGCAAACCTGGCCCCATATGCTGGTCAGGGTCCTGTTGGCCGAACAGCTATACCGGGCCCAAACCCTGATCGCCGGCCACCCCTATCATCGGGACTGACGCCTGATGCCGCGGTTTTTGTTGCCTTTGCTGTGTTGCGCGCTGTTGGCCACGCCGGCGCCCGCCCAGGATACCGCCGACCGCCTGGACCGGATCGAAGCGGAACGGGCCGACCTGGCCCAGGAGCGGGAGCGTCTTGCGGCCCGGCGGGCCGAGCTGGCCCACCGCCTGGATGCCCTGACCGTGGAGATGAACCGCACCAGCCAACGGATCATCCAGACCCGCCGCGACCTGCCGGCCATGGAAGTCGATCTGCGCCAGTTGGAACGGAGCCTGGCCGAAAAACAGGCCGCCCTTGCCGCCAACCGAACCAAGACCCAGGCCACCCTGCGCGCCTTGATCAGTCTGGCCCGTGCCGAGGGTGAGGTGATCCTGGCCGACCCGCGCCGGCCGCACCGGGGCGCGCGGGCCGCCCTGGTCCTGAACACGACGGCGGCGGGCATTGATGCCCGCGCGGCGGCCCTGGCCCAAGACCTGGCGGCCCTGGATGCAGCCCGCGTGGCGGCACTGGACGGCCGAGCTGGCCTGGATGAAGCCAAGGCCGCGCTTGCCGAGCGTTTGGACCACCTGTCCAGCCTGATGGCCGAACACCGGGCGACCTTGGCGAAGGCCCAGGCGGCCCAGTCCCAGGTGGAGGCCCGCCTGCGCCGGCTGGCCGCCGAGGCGGAGGATCTGCGAGACTTGATTGCCGGCCTGGAGCGGGCCGGCCCGCAACCGGCCCCGCCCGTGCCCCAACAGGCCGGGGCTGCGCCCCAGGCGCCCGCACCGGCGAACGGCCTGCCCGCGGCCGGGGACATCGTGATCGGCTTCGGCGCGCCGGACCAGTTCGGCGCTCCCAGCCTGGGCCTGACCATCCAGGCGGCCCCAGGCGCGCCGGTCCTCACGCCCTTGGACGGGGTGGTGCGCTTTTCCGGGGAGTTTCGCGGCTATGGCCGGATCGTGATCATCGTCCATGGCGGCTGCCGCCATTCCACCCTGGCCGGCATCGGGGCCCCGACGGTCGCGGGCGGCCAGGCGGTGCGCCGGTCCCAACCGGTCGCGGCCATGCCGTTGCCGCAAAATGCCGACAGCCTGGGGGCTGGCGGCCCGGTGCCCCGGCTCTACTTCGAGTTTCGTGAGGATGGTGAGCCGGTGGATCCGATCCGGGGCTTGGCAACCGCGTCCAGGTAGGCAACCCTGCCCGGCATGAAGGTCACGCGCGCAGATCAAGACCAACCCTAAGTCAGTTTCGCCCGGCCACCGGGCATCGCGGCCAGCGGCCTTTGCCCAACGCCGCACATCGACATCGCAGGAAGGCATCCGGTCCATGACATCCACTCCCCCCCTCGCACGCCGCCGCCGGCACCTTCTCCGTTTCGCGGCCCCGATGGCGCTGGGTGCCGCCCTGGCCCTTGGGCTGGGCGCCACCGACTGGTCCCGGATCACCGCGTTCGCCCAATCGGACACCGCCGACACCTACAGCCAGTTGCAACTGTTCGCCGATGTGTTCGAGCGGGTGCGCGCCGATTACGTGGAGGAGGTGTCGGACCGGGACCTGATCGAGGCGGCGATAAACGGCATGCTGACGTCGCTGGACCCGCATTCGGCGTTCCTGAACCGGGACAGTTTCCAGGACATGCAGGAACAGACCCGCGGCAGCTTCGGCGGCCTGGGCATTGAGGTGGACATGCACCAGGGCCTGGTGCGGGTGGTCTCCCCGATCGATGACACCCCGGCCTTCCAGGCCGGCCTGCAGGCGGGGGATCTGGTCAGCCATCTGGATGGGGAGGCGGTGCTGGGCCTGACCCTGCAGGAGGCGGTTGAAAGAATGCGCGGCCCCGTGGGCAGCACCCTGGTGCTGACCATCCTGCGTGAGGGGACGGAGCCGTTCGACGTGTCCATCACCCGGGATGTGATCCGCATCCAGTCGGTGCGCAGCCGGGTGGAGGCGGACACGGTCGGCTATGTCCGGATCACCAATTTCACCCAGCAGACCAGCGCCGGCCTGGAGCGGGCGGTCAAGTCCCTGACCGAGGAGATCGGGCCGGAGATTTCCGGCTTCGTGATCGACCTGCGCAACAATCCGGGCGGGCTGCTGGACCAGGCCGTGGCGGTCTCGGACGCGTTCCTGGACCAGGGGGAAATCGTTTCCACCCGCACCCGGGAGACCGATGGCAGCCAACGCTTCCACGCCGAAGCGGGCGACATCACCGACGGGCTGCCGCTGGTGGTGCTGATCAATGGCGGCAGCGCCTCGGCGTCCGAGATCGTCGCCGGCGCCTTGCAGGACCACCGCCGGGCCGTGGTTCTGGGCACCCAAAGCTTCGGCAAGGGCTCGGTGCAGACGGTCGTGCCGCTGCCGGCCCACGGCGCCATGCGTCTGACCACGGCGCTGTACTACACGCCGTCGGGCACCTCCATTCAGCAAAAGGGAGTCAGCCCGGATATCGAGGTGGCACCGGCCCGGATCGAGGAGGTGCTGGACCAACGCCCCCGGCGCCGGGAACAGGACCTGCGGGAATCGATCGGCAACCCTGAAGATGATGACCGCGAACGGCCGGAAATCGGCGCCGAGGCCGCGCCCGAAGGCGACGCCGAGCAAAGCGCCGAGGCCGAGGACGCCCCGCCGGTGGATTACCAGTTGCTGCGGGCCGTAGACTTGCTGAAGGGCCTGCGCCTGTTCCAGACCACCACCGTGAACTGAAACCGGCGTGCCGGGGCGGCACCGCCACAACATTGACCCATGAGTCCGCTGTCCTATACCCAAAGGGGTTTATGAGGGCACGCGGCCGAATCACCGGCCCCGGCCGCCTGGGTACGGAAGGTCAACGGACCGGTGGCAGCACTGAAGGCGTCGAGACGGGGCGGCAAGGGCCGGGATAAACCGGCCGGCCCGCCCCTGGGCGCCCGGCTTGGCGCGGTCTTGCGGTCGCGGCCGGTGCAGTTGCTGGGCTCGGGGCTGTTTGCCCTGTCGGTGGTGGCGTTCATCTTGTATCTGGGCGTGGCGGGCTGGCTGCTGGCCACCGCCACGGATACGGTGGAAAGCCGCCGCCTGGCCGCGGACCGCGCCGCCCTGTCGGAGACGTTCATCATCCCGCCGCCGGAAGCCCGGCCCCGCATCAACGCCGACCGCCAGCCCACGGCCGCCCCCGAGCCACCGCCCACCGATCCCGCGCCGCCGGTCCCGGAGATCGCCGAACTGGTTCCCCCGCCCCTGCCGGCGCCCGCAACGCCGGAGGCGTCGGAACCCGCAACGCCGGAGGCGTCGGAACCCGCAACGCCGGAGGCGCCGGAACTTCCACTGCCGGAGGCGCCGGAGCCCGTCGCCGAACCCGCCCCTGCCCCGGACGCGCAGCCGGAACCGGACGCCGTCGCCGAGCCCGCCCCGGCCGCACCCGCACCGACCCCGCCCGTGGCGGTCGATCGCCCGGCCTTCGAGCCCCGGCAAATCGCGCTGCCGCCGGCGCCGCTGGACGGGTTGGCCGAACGGACCCGGGCCGGGTTCCTGCCGGTGATCGGGCCGGACGGCACGCCACCGTGGCAAGCCTATGCCCGCCCGTTCGATCAGGCCGATCCCCGGCCCAGGATCACCATCGTGATCACCGATATGGGCCAGTCCAACAACGCCACCACCGCCGCCATCGAACGGCTGCCGGGGGAAATCACCCTGGCCTTCGTGCCCTACATCACCGATCTGGCCCAACAAATCGCCCGGGCGCGCCAGTTCGGCCATGAGGCGCTGGTCATGATGCCCATGGAGCCCCGGGGCTTCCCCGAGAGTGATCCCGGCCCATCGACCCTGTTGGTCGGCAACACCCCGCCCGAGAATATCGGCCGGCTGGAACGGGTGCTGGGCCGCGCGCCCGGTGCCATCGGCATCATGCCGCTGGCCGGCGACCGGTTTTTGGGGGCGGCCGAATCCCTGGCGCCGGTCTTGGCCAGTCTGGGCACGCGGGGCCTGTTCTATCTGGAGTCCGGCGCCGCCGAACGGCCCGCGGCCCCGGGCCTGGCCCGCGGCGGCGATCTGGCCTTCGCGGTCGCCGACCGGGTCTTGGATGACATCGCCTCCCGGGACACCATCGACCTGCGTTTGAGCGAATTGGAGCGGATCGCGCGGGAACGGGGCCAGGCGATCGGCCTGGCCTTCCCTTACCCGGTCACCTTCCAGCGGATCGCCGAATGGCTGCCCACCTTGCGGGACAAGGGCTTGGTCCTGGCGCCCTTGACCGCGACCCGGGCTGCCCCGCCACCGGACCGGGACGCGAATTCGGGCGGCGGGGGCACTGCCAATGCCGGCTGAGCCGGAGCGCGCCGCCGCGGT
>CAYNRD010000134.1:0-6389 GCA_964399515.1 uncultured Mycobacteriaceae bacterium
CGGGTCGGCGGCGCCGGGCTCGGCATACGGCCGTCGCTCCTGGCCGACGGTCAAGGTTTGTTCGGCGGCTCGAATGCCGTCCACCAGGGTGACGGTCACCTGGCCTTGGGGCACGCCGCCCCCAACCCCGGTGGGGGTTTGGGTGACCGGCAAGCGGGCTACCAGCCGATGGCCCCCGTCCGACAGGGTGATCTCCGGCGCGCCGAAGGCCCAGAAGGGGGCCGCCTCGGGGAACACGTCCGGCCGGTCGAACGGATCGGTGGCCCGGGCGGTGACTACCAGGCCGGTGCCGTCGGTGCCCAGCCCCTCGAACCGGATGCCAGCGCGCATGCCCGCGTCCGGCACTTGGGAGGCGAAGCGGTTGATCAGGCTGGCGGTCTCATCGGCCAGCAGCGCCTGGCCGGCGGGGATGTCCAGGCTGAACGGGGCCGAGACCGGGATGCAGACATCCTCGCAGATCAGCAGGTCGGCCCGGCCGGCCAGCCGGATCGGCTCCCCCGGCCGTTCCGGCGTCACGGTCAGCGGGAACACGACCCGCTCGCCATAGCCGAAGGTCTGCAAGCCGAACAATTCGAACCGTTTGGGCGCCGGATAGGACAGATCGGCGGCCGCGACGTTGCGCGCCCCCTCCAGCGTGATCACCGGCGGCAGGCCGGCATCGCCCGGCGAGCGCCAATAGGTCTTCCAGTCACCCGGCAGGCGCACATCCAGGCCCAGGGGCAGGTCGGCCCGGTCGCCGACGCCGCCGACGGCGGAGATCACCCGCACGGAGACAATCTCGGTCTCCTCCAGCATGGGGTGGTCCGACCAGGCCGTCTCCAAGGCTTGGGCGGGGCCGGTGCCCAGTACGCCCATCGCCGCCAGGCCAACCGCCAATAGCGGCCGGAAAAACCAGTGCCGCACAGATGAAACCATGCCGATCATACCTATCTGACTCTGTTAAGCCGGCGCCATCGTCACGCAAACCGTGGCCGCACTATGGTCGGGGACCCCACGGATGGCGAAACCCTGGCCCGCAGAACGCCGACGACAAACCCGCAGCGCCCGTGCATGATACCCCAATTGCCGGCACGGGCACCGCTTGATTGGGTGCTTGCGCCCACGCGCTTGGAAAAGGGGACCGCATGACCTCTGACGAGCAGGAGCCCGAGCGGCCCGCGGACGACACCGCCGACTACCTGACCGGGCAATTGCTGATCGCCATGCCCAGCATGTCCGACCCGCGCTTCGAGCGCACGGTGATCTATATGTGTGCCCACAGCCCGCAGGGGGCCATGGGTCTGGTGGTCAACAAGCCGATGCCGACCATCAGCTTCCCGGAGCTGCTGGAGCAGTTGGATATCGAGCCCGGGATCACGGTGCGCGATCACACCGTGCATTTCGGCGGCCCGGTCGAGGTCGGGCGCGGTTTCGTCTTGCATTCGTCCGACTTCCTGCGCGAGGGGTCGATGATGGTCACCGACCGGATCGCGCTGACCGCCACCATCGACATCCTGAAGGCGATTTCCAACGGCGGCGGGCCGCGCCAGCACATCATGGCGTTGGGCTATGCCGGCTGGGGGCCGGGGCAGTTGGACGGGGAAATCCAGGCCAATGGCTGGTTGCACGCGCCCGCCGATGACCAGATCTTGTTCGACACGGACCTGGACAGCAAATGGGAACGGGCGATGATGAAGATCGGCATCAGCCCCAGCACCCTGTCCGGTGCCGCGGGCCACGCCTGACACGGACCACCCCAGCACCGCCGTCGCCCGGCCGCGGCGCTTGATCACCCAAGGAGAGGGATATGCGTATCGGCGTCGTCGGGGCCGACGGCCGCATGGGCCGTATGGTGCTGCGCCAGATCCTGTCGACCGACGGGGTGGCCCTGGCCGGTGCCGCCGACCGGCCCGGTAGCCCGGCGGTCGGCCAGGATGCCGGCCATCTGGCCGGGGTGGCGCCCGCGGGCATCACCGTCGCCGAGGATCCGGTGGTGCTGTTCGCCCAGGCGGATGCGGTGATCGATTTCACCCGGCCGGAGGCGACCGTGGCCTTTGCCGCCTACGCGGCCCAGGGCAAGACCATCCACGTCATCGGTACCACTGGCCTGGACGCGGACCAGAAGACCGCGCTGGAGCGGGCGGCGCGGCATACGCCGGTGGTGTACGCGCCGAACATGTCGCTAGGGGTCACCCTGCTGCTGGCGGTGGTGGAGGATGTCGCTCGGCGCCTGGACGACACGTACGATATCGAGGTTCTGGAAATGCATCATCGCCACAAGGTCGATGCCCCCTCGGGCACGGCGCTGGGCCTGGGCCAGGCGGCGGCCCGGGGGCGGGGCGTGGATCTGGCCCAGGCCGCCGTGCGCAGCCGCGACGGGCATACGGGCGAGCGGCGCCGGGGCGACATCGGCTTCGCCACCCTGCGCGGCGGGGACGAAATCGGCGTTCACACCGTGATGTTCGCGGGGGTGGGAGAACGGCTGGAGCTGACCCACAAGGCCTCCAACCGGGAGATCTATGCCCGCGGGGCGGTGACCGCCGCCCAATGGGCGTTCGGGCGGCAGCCGGGCCTATACGGCATGCGCGACGTGCTGGGGCTGACCGGGGCGGCCGCGGGACCGGCCTGACCTTGGGCGCGTATCCTGAACTCTATCACGCCAAACTATTGCCTTGATTTTGAACAGGTCTTGCCCAACGCGGCCTCCAACGCCCATAACATGAGCATGGTTGAGACCACCCCCTTCGATGAGATGTTCGCCGCCGAGGCGGACCCGCGTGGACCCTATGCGGAGTATTTCGGCTGGTTCCAGGACGAGGACCTGGGCGAGTTGCGCAAGAAATCGGCCGAGGCTGAGGCCTTCTTCCGCAAGACCGGCATCACCTTCAACGTCTATGGCGACCCCGATGCCGCCGAGCGGCTGATTCCGTTCGACATCGTGCCCCGCATCGTCTCGGCCCAGGAATGGCAGCGCCTGTCCCGCGGCATCGAACAGCGGGTGCGAGCGATCAACGCCTTCCTGCATGACATCTACAACCGGCAGGAAATCATCAAGGCCGGCCGGGTGCCGAAATCCCTGATCGCGGAAAACGCCGCCTTCACCCCGCAGATGATCGGCATGGAGCCGCCCGGCGGCATCTACACCCACATCGTCGGCGTCGATCTGGTGCGTACGGGCCCGGACAGTTACTTCGTCCTGGAAGACAATGTCCGGACGCCATCGGGGGTGTCGTACATGGTCGAGAACCGGGAGACCATGCTGCAGATGTTCCCGGAGCTGTTCTCCCGCATCAAGGTCAAGCCGGTGGGCGACTATCCGCGCAACCTGCGCCGGTCCCTGTCCGCCTGCCCGCCGCCGGCGCTGGTGTCCGGCGACAAGCCGGTGATTGCGGTGCTGACCCCGGGCATTCACAACTCCGCCTATTTCGAGCACGCGTTCCTAGCCGATGAAATGGGCGTGGAACTGGTCGAGGGGCACGATCTGCGGGTGGTCGATGGCCGGGTGGCGATGCGCACCACCCTGGGCTTCAAACCGGTCGATGTGCTGTATCGCCGGGTCGATGATGACTTCCTGGACCCGCTGAACTTCCGCCCGGATTCGCTGTTGGGTGTGCCGGGCATCCTGGACGTCTACCGGGCCGGCGGCATCACCTTGGCCAACGCCCCGGGCACCGGCATCGCCGACGACAAGGCGCTGTATTCGTACATGCCGGAGATCGTCGAGTTCTACACCGGCGAGCATTCGATCCTGAAGAACGTGCAAACCTGGCGCTGTTCGGAGCCGCAATCCCTGTCCTACGTGCTGGATCAGCTGGCGGAGCTGGTGGTCAAGGAGGTCCACGGCTCCGGCGGCTACGGCATGCTGATCGGCCCCGCCGCCAGCAAGGGGGAATTGCGCCGCTTCCGGGAGAAGCTGGTGGCCAACCCGTCCAACTATATCGCCCAGCCGACCCTGTCGCTGTCGACGGTGCCGATCCTGACCCGGTCCGGTCTGGCGCCGCGCCACGTCGATTTGCGGCCATTCGTGCTGGTATCCCCGAACCGGGTGCGGATCACGCCGGGCGGGTTGACCCGGGTGGCGCTCAAGCGCGGGTCCCTGGTGGTCAATTCCAGCCAGGGCGGCGGCACCAAGGACACCTGGGTGCTGGAGGACTGACCGAGCCATGCTGGGCAAAACCGCGAGTGGCGTGTTCTGGATGTACCGCTATCTGGAGCGGGGGGAGAACATCGCCCGGCTGATCGATGCCGGCTTCCGGGTGGCGCTGACCCAAACCACCGCCGGGGAGGAGGATTGGGGCCTGATCCTGGACTGCGCCGGGGTCAGGGACACCTATTGCGCCCATCACGACCATGTGGACGGGCTGAAGGCGGCCAATTTCCTGCTGCGGGACCGGAACAGCCAGCTGAGCGTGCTGTCGATGATCGAGACCGCCCGCAACAACGCCCGGGTCGCGCGCACCGCCCTGACCCAGGAGGTTTGGGAGGCGATCAACCAAAGCTGGATCGACCTGAAGGAGGCCCTGTCGCGGCCGGTCCGGGTCAAGGATCTTCCGGGCGTGCTGGCGATGATCCGTCAGCAAAACGCCCTGGTGCGCGGGGCCATGCACGGCTCCATGCTGCGCAACGACATCTTCAATTTCGCCCGGCTGGGCACCTATGTGGAGCGGGCCGACGCCACGGCCCGGATCCTGAACGTCCGCTACTACGCGCTGTTGCCCAGCAGCCCCATGGTGGGATCCGGCCTGGAGAACGCCCAGTGGGAGACGATCTTGCGCTCGGCGGGCTGCGAGCGGTCGTTCCGTGCGGTCTTCGGCCCCGAAACCGCCCCCCATCCGATCGTGGAGTTCCTGGTGCTGGACCAGCGCATGCCCCGGTCGCTGGCCTTCTGTTACGGCAACATCGTCGCCAATCTGGGCCACCTGGCCGAGGACTACGGCCACAGGAGCCATTGTCACGGGCTGGCCGACGCGGTGCGGGCCTGGCTGGGCGGGCTGTCGGCGCGGGTGATCCTGGACGAGCAGGGGCTGGAGCCGGTGATGCGGGACTTCATCCAACGCAACAATACGGTCGGTGCCCAGATCGAGGCGGACTACCGGTTTACGGGATAGGCGTGATGACCTTGGATCTGACAGTTTCCCATACCACCCGCCAAACCTACACCGAGCCGGTGCCCTATGGCCTTTTGCAGGCCCGGCTGACCCCGAAGCCGCGTCCGGACCAGGAGGTGCTGTCCTGGCGGATCACGGTGGCCGGCGGCCAGATCGAGACCAGCTACACGGACCAGCACCTAAATCCGGTGACGCTGATTTCGGTGCTGGCGGGCGGCAGTGAGCTTGAAATCACCTGCGCCGGCGTGGTCCGGGTCACGGACCGGGCCGGGGTGGTTGGCCCGCACCGGGGCGGCGCCCCGTTATGGCTGTTCGAGCGGACGACGCCCTTGACCCGGCCCGGGCCGGCGGTGCGGCGCCTGGTCAAGACCGTCGAGCAGGAGACCCAGGATTCGGACCCGGTCGCCCGGCTGCACGCCCTGTCGGACATGGTGGCCAAGACCGTCCGCTATGAGGCCGGCCGCACCGATGCCGCCACCAGCGCCGAGCAGGCGGCCGATGCCGGGCACGGCGTCTGCCAGGATCACGCCCATGTGTTCATCGCCGCCGCCCGGGCCATGGGGTACCCGGCCCGTTATGTCAGCGGCCATCTGATGCTGGAAGACCGCGCGGACCAGCAGGCCGGCCATGCCTGGGCGGAAGCCCATGCGGACGGGCTGGGCTGGGTCGGCTTCGACGTCTCCAACGAGATCTGCCCCGATGCCCGCTATATTCGGGTCGCCACGGGCCTGGACTACCAGGAGGCGGCGCCGCTGACCGGCCCGGTTCCGGGCCCCGCCGTCGCGGCTTTGGAGGTGGCGGTGGCGGTGTCGGTCGCCGCCCAATCCCAGGCCCAGCAGCAGCAGAATTAGCCCCGCGCCTGGGTTGGGCGCGGGCGTGCGCGCGGGCCGCCCCGCGCTGTCACTGGGCGCGGATTTCGGACATAAAGGACCGAAGCGCCGATTGCAGGTCGTCGGCCTGGCGGGCCAGGGTGCCGGCGGTGCCGCGCACGGTTTCGGCCGCCCCGCTGGCTTGGTCCGAGACGGTGCGTACCTCGCCCATCCGGTCCGACACCTCGGCGGTGCTGTCATGGGCTTGGGCGATGTTGCGGGCGATCTCCTGGGTGGCGGCGCCCTGCTGATCGACGGCGGTGGTGATGCGGCCGGAGATGTCGTTGATCTGGCCGATGGTCTCGCCAACCCGGCCGATCACCGCCACGGTCTGCTCGGTCGCGGTCTGGATCTGCTGGATCTGGTCGGTGATCTCGCCGGTGGCCTTGGCGGTCTGCCCGGCCAGGGTCTTGACCTCGCCCGCCACCACGGC
>CAYNRD010000135.1:0-6310 GCA_964399515.1 uncultured Mycobacteriaceae bacterium
TGATGACCGGCGGCGTGGTTGCCCGGGTGGTCAAATCCAAGCACCCGAAATTCGCCGAGGGCGATTTGGTCAACGGCATTCTGGGCTGGCAGGACTATGCGCTCTCGGACGGCTCGGACGTGTTCAGGCTGCCGCGCGATCTGCCGGCCCCGCCCCAGGCGACCTTGGGGGTGTTGGGCATGCCGGGGATGACCGCCTATGTGGGCCTGTTGGACATCGGCCAGCCCAAGGCGGGCGAAACCGTGGTGGTCTCCGCCGCGTCCGGTGCCGTTGGCTCGGTGGTCGGCCAACTGGCCAAGGCGCGGGGCTGCCGGGTGGTCGGCATCGCCGGCACGGCCGAGAAATGCGCCTATGTGGTGGATGATCTGGGCTTCGATGCCTGCGTCTCCCACCGGTCCCAAGCGTTGAGGGATGATCTGGCGGCAGCCTGCCCCGACGGCATCGACGTCTATTTCGAGAATGTCGGCGGACCGGTGTTCGGGGCCGTGCTGCCCTTGTTGAATGATTTCGCCCGCATCCCGGTCTGTGGGCTGATCGCCAATTACAGCATGACCGCCCTGCCCGACGGCCCCGACCGCACGCCCCAGTTGTTCCGCCAGATCCTGGTCAAGCGCCTGCACATCCAAGGCTTCATCGTCTTCGACCGCGCCCACCGCCACAAGGATTTCATGGCCGAGGTCGCACCCCTGGTCGCCGACGGCCGGATCCAATACCGGGAGACGGTGCTGGACGGCTTGGACAAAGCCCCTGAGGGCCTGATCGGCCTGCTGAAGGGCGAGAATTTCGGCAAGCTGCTGGTCCGCGTGGCGGACTGACTTTCAATCCGTGACCGGATGGGGCCGCCCGCCGTGGCTCTGGCGTCTGGTTCCGGCCGCCCGGCACCAGACACGGCGGCGGTCGCTTCGATGGGCCATGCGTCTCACGCCGTGTCCAGCCAGGGGGTGACGGCGGATTTGACCGCGCGGGCCAGGGCGACCGCGTTCGGGGTGTCGGAATGCACGCAGATCGCGTCGGCGCGCACCGGCACGTCCTTGCCGGACAGGCTGGTGGTCAGCCCCTCTTGGATCGCGCGCACGCAGGCCTTGGCGGCCTGGTCCGGGTCGCGGGCGTCGTGCTGCTTGGTGATGACCACGAAGCCGTCATCGCCATAGTCCAGATCGGCGTAATACTCCGCGATGAAATCCAGCCCCCGGGCCGGATAGACCTGCTCATGCAGGGTGCCGATCATGCCCATCACCGGCACGCCGAACACGCTGGCGGCATCGGCCACCGCCTGGGCGATGGGCTCCTGCCGGGCCGACATGCCGTAAAGCGCGCCGTGGGGTTTGATGTGGTTCAGCGCCATGCCCTCGGCGTCCAGGAAGGCCTTGAGGGCACCGACCTGATACAGGATGCAGTTGGCCATCTCCTGCCGCCCCATCGCCATCTCCCGCCGGCCAAAGCCTTGCCGGTCGGGCAGGGACGGGTGGGCGCCCACCCGCACGCCATGGGCCTTGGCCAGCGTGACCGTGGCCGCCATGTGGTCGGGGTCGCCCGCGTGGACGCCGCAGGCCACATTGGCGACCGTGATGTGCGGCATCAGCCCGGCATCATCGCCGACCCGATACAACCCGAAGCTTTCGCCCATATCGCAATTGATCACCGCCATGGTCCTGCCCTCCTAACCGGCCCGGGTCGCGCCGCCATGGCCCCGAGCTAAGCGGCGTTCGCCGACCGTGTCCAGAAATCCGGCTTGACGAAATAAGTTCAATGTTTGACTATACCGTCAAATGTTGAACCAGTTTGGAGGGGGTTATGAACCGACGTCGGGTTTTGGCCGTGGTCGGCGGGGGGGTGATCCTGGCTGCCGGTGGCGGCGCCGGGCTGTTCGCCGCGACCCGCCGGCCGGAGCGGGCGCTTGCCCCCTGGGCGCGGGCCGGGACGGCGTATACGGAGCCACGGCGGCGGGCGTTGAGCTACGCGATCCTGGCGCCCAGTTCCCACAATCTGCAGCCTTGGCGGGTCGATTTAAGCCAGGTCGACCACGTGACCCTGTATGCGGACCAAACCAAGCTGTTGCCGGAGACGGATCCGTTCAGCCGCCAGATCGTGATCAGCCTGGGCTGTTTTTTGGAGCTGATGCGCCTGGCCGCGGCCGAGGACGGCTTTCGGCTGGACTGGGTGCTGTTCCCGGACGGGTCCGACCCGGGCGTGCTGGATGACCGGCCGGTGGCCCGGGTGCGGTTCGTGGCCGATCCCGCGGTGCGGCCGGACCCGCTGTTCCGGGCGGTGCTCGGGCGCCGCTCCACCAAGACGCCGTATGATATCACCCGCCCGGTGGCTGAGACGGAGTTGCGCGCGCTGGAAGCGGTTGGTCTGGGGCCGGGCCGTCTCGCCGGCACCTCCGAGCCCGGGCTGGTCGCCCGCCTGCGAGAGATCACCGTGAACGCCATGGCCGCCGAACTGACCACCCCGCGCACCTATCGGGAGAGTGTCGGCTGGTTCCGGATCGGCAAGGCGGAGGTTGAGGCAAACCCGGACGGGTTGGAGTTCACTGGGCTGAGCTTTGAGCTGCTGCATCTGTTCGGTCTGTTCACCCGGGAGAACAGCTTGGATGTGGACTCCGCTAATGCCAGGCAAGGGCTTGCCAGCCTGACCGAGGCGCTGGAAGCTACCCCCAGCTACATCTGGCTGACCACGCCGGGCAATTCGCGCATCGAACAGGTGGCCGCGGGGCGGGACTGGCTGCGGATCAACCTGGCCGCCACCGTGGCCGGCATCGGCTTCCACCCGGTCAGCCAAGCGTTGCAGGAATACCCGGAGGTCGCGAAACTGTACCAGGCCACCCACGGGCTTCTGGCCCGGGACGGCGGCACCGTTCAGATGCTGTGCCGTCTGGGCTATGCCCCGCCGGCCGATCCGACCCCGCGCTGGGCGCTGGAGCACAAGATCATCGCATGAGCGAGGACGAACGCCGGGCGAGCCTGTTCGCCCTGTTCAACGAAATCGGCATCATCCAGCAGTTGGCGGCGACGGCGTTCAATCGCCGGCTGCCCGACGGGCTGCATGTGTCGCATTTTGCGGTGATCAATCACCTGTGTCGTTTGGGGGACGGCAAGACGCCGGTCGAAATCGCCCGCGCCTTTCAAACCACCAAGGCCAATATGACCAACACGCTGTCCAAATTGGCCGAGCGCGGGTTGGTGGTATTCGCGGCCCACCCCACGGACGGCCGGTCAAAGACCGTGCAGTTGACCGAAGCCGGCCGCGCCTTCCGCGACCGAGCCGTCGAGCCCCTGTACCCCATGCTGGACGGCCTCGCCGCGCGTCTAGACACCGACCGTCTGCTGGCGATCTTGCCCGTCTTGGCCGACCTCCGCGCCGATCTGGACAGCCACCGGGACGGTTAGGAGCCGGTCACATCGTGGAGACGCCAAAAATCTCCAACTGTTTGGGGTCCTCACCCGGCTTTTGGATCAAGATCGTGCCGCTATCGTCGGCCACGTCGACGAAGTATTCCAGAAGCCGCAGCGCGTCCTTGACCACGTCGGTGATCGAATCCGCCTCCATCTTGTCCTTGATCCGGTCCAGGCGTTCCCGGTGCTGGGTCGGCAGCACGATGTTCAGCCGCTCGGACTTGCGGCATGCGGCGCTACCCAGCGTCGTTGCTGTCATAGGTCCTGCTCCCGCTACTGAAGTAGTAGCTCACGATCATGCCCGCAATTGGGCCGAACACGTTCCACACGGTCTGTAAGAGACCGTTTGAGAATGGGGATTCCCCTGGGAGCGCATTCGTGATTCACACTTTGCATGTGGACACGAGAGACGCGAGGCCGCATGGCCAGGATCGAGCGGAAGACGAAGCGTTATCCGACCGATCTCACCGACGAGGAGTGGGTACGGATCGCGCCGCTGTTGCCGAAGCCGGCGAAGCGCGGGCGCAAACCCGGCTTGGACATGCGGGACGTGCTGAACGCGATCCGCTACATGACGCGCACGGGCGGGGGCTGGCGCATGCTGCCGAAGGACTTCCCGCCATGGCAGACGGTGTATTGGTGGTTCCGACGCTTCGTGCGGCTGATGTTGTTCAGGACCATTCACGACGTCGCGCTGATGATGGACCGCGAGCGCGTAGGCCGGGAAGCCAGTCCGAGCGGCGGCGTGGTCGACAGCCAGTCCGTGAAGGCGCCGGCGCCCGGGGCGAAGCGGGGATACGACGCGGCCAAGAAGACAGTCGGTCGCAAGCGGCACGTGGCGGTGGACACCGATGGTCGGTTGCTGATGGTCAACCTGACCTCGGCCGATATCTCGGACAGTGCGGGCGCGCAGATGATCCTCGACGCCATCCGCAAGCGCTGGCCGTGGATCAGGCATCTGTTCGCCGACGGTGCCTACGACCGCACGCAGCTGATGGACAAGGCAGCCTTCCTCGACTTCGTCATCGAAGTGGTGCGCCGCATCGACCACGAGCCGGGGTTCAAGGTCCTGCCGCGGCGCTGGGTCGTCGAACGCACCTTCGGCTGGCTGACACGATGGCGACGCCTGGTGCGCGACTACGAGCAACGCCTCGACGTCTCCGAGGCCATGATCCACGTCGCAATGGGCAGTCTCCTGCTACGAAGGATCAGCCATTGAGCGAATTCTCAAACAGACTCTAACTCGTTAAAAGTGCCGTCAAACAAACCCAAGATTGCAGCGCCAACGGCAAAAACCAGGCCGGCGCTTATCGCGGCCAAGGCCGCGTAGGATCGGGTTTTCACATCGATGATCTCAACCTCAAGACCGTCAAAATCCTTTCCGACGTTGACGCGTTGTTTGATAAGTGTGAATCCTTGTTAAGGATCGCACCCAGAAAATAAAATACCGATTACCTTCTCCAGTATTTCAAATTTACACTATGGGTGTGTTCAGTTAGTTCGTGACACGGCACAGCTAGCTCCTCCCAATTCAGCAATTATGGTATTAGTTTCGCAAAGGCACGGATCGCGCACGACGACAACACATTATCAACATGTTATGTTGAACGTCATAGGCAAGCTATGGAAATGGGAGCGGCGGCCTCACCCGCCTAACACATCCCGATATGTCTGCCGCAGGTCGGCCTTTTGGACCTTGCCCATGGCGTTGCGCGGCAGGGCCTCCACGAAGAAGACCGCCTTGGGCACCTTGAACTTGGCCAGGCGCTGGGCCGCGTAATCAATCACCGCCCGCTCGGTCAGCGCATCCGGCTTGGCGCCGCCCGTGGCGATGACGGCGGCCACCGCCTCACCGAAATCGGGGTGGGGCAGGCCGATCACGGCGGTCTCCACCACGCCGTCGATGGCGTCCAGGACCAGCTCGATCTCCTTGGGGTAGACGTTCAAGCCGCCCGTGATCACCAAATCCTTGGCCCGGCCGACGATGGTGACATAGCCGTCGGCGTCGATCCGGGCGATGTCGCCGGTCTTGAAGAAGCCGTCCCGGGTGAAGTCTTCCTGGGTCTTGTCCGGCAGGTTCCAATAGCCCTGGAACACGTTCGGCCCCTTCACTTCCAGGCCGCCGATGTCGCCCGGGCGCGTGATCGTGCCGTCCTCCCCGGTCACCCGCACGGTCACGTCGGGCAGGGCGGGGCCGACCGTGCCGGCCCGCCGTTCGCCGTCCAAGGGGTTGGAGGTGTTCATGCCGGTCTCGGTCATGCCGTAGCGCTCCAGGATGCGCTGGCCGGTGCGCGCCTCGAACGCGGTGAACGTCTCCTCCAGCAAGGGGGCGGAGCCGGAAATAAACAGTCGCATGTGTTGGGCGGCCTGCTTCGTGAACGCGTCCGACGCCAACAGCCTTGTGTAGAAGGTGGGCACGCCCATCATGCTGGTCGCCTTGGGCAACAGGCGCAGCACCTCCTCCAGGTCGAATTTCGGCAGGAACAGCAGGGCACCCGCCGCCATCATCAGCGTGTTGGTGGCCACGAACAGGCCATGGACATGATAGACCGGCAGGGCGTGCAACAGCACGTCGGTCTCCGTGAAGCCCCACAGGCCGACCAGCGTGCTGGCATTGGCGCGCAGGTTGCCGTGGCTGAGCATGGCCCCCTTGGAGCGGCCGGTGGTGCCCGACGTGTAGCACAGCGCCGCCAAATCATCGGGCGCGCAGCGCACGGTCTCGAACTGCTCGGACAGGCCGGTGGCGCCCTCGATCAGGCTGCCCGCCCCGGCGCCATCCAGGGTGTCCAGCGTGGCGCCAAGCTTGGCGGCGATCGGCGCGATCGCCGGTTGCTTAGCGGGATCGACCACCACCAGTCGGGGCGTGGCATCGCCCAGGAAAAAGTCCACCTCCGCCGGCGTGTAGGCGGTGTTCA
>CAYNRD010000136.1:0-6252 GCA_964399515.1 uncultured Mycobacteriaceae bacterium
ACGCGGCAACCACAAGCAGCCGCGCGAGCGCATCCCGCGGCGCTTCCTCGAAGCGATCGACCCCACAACGTTCGGCGACACCGGCAGCGGGCGACTCTCCTTGGCCGCGGCCGTGACCGCGGAGGATGTGAGCGTCTCGGCAGCCTGGGGCGCGGGGCCCGGGCGGCACGTGCCCGCCCGGGCTCCCAAACCATCGGGACAAGGCCCGGACGGCACCCGCCGCCCGGGCCTTTTTTGGCGTTGGCCTACAACAGGGCCGGGTCGGCCAGGCGCAGGCCGGAGCGGTTGAAGGCGGAGACCACGGCGTTGACCGTGGCGAGCGTGATGTCCGAGTGGATGCCGACGCCATAGGCCGTCTCGCCGCTGCGGGAGCTTTTCAGCACCACATAGGCGATCGCCTTGGAATCGCTGCCCGAGGTCATCGACCGCTCCTGGTAGTCGATCAGGGTGAAATCGGCGTTGGCGACCCGCTTCAGCAACGCCACGAAGGCGTTGATCGGGCCGTTGCCGACCGCTTCCTGGGTGTCGGTGCGCCGGTCGCCGTGGACAAAGCGGGCCCGGGCGGTGGCGTTGCCGCCGGCCGAGGACGGGCCCAGGCTCAGGTCCAGCACCTCCAGGCCGCCCTTTTGGGCCAGGTAGGTTTCCTTGAAGATACGCCAGATCTCACCGGCCAGCACCTCCTGGGCCAGGGCGTCGGCGTGACGCTGGACGGCCTTGGCGAAATCGACCTGGTGACCCTTGGGCATGTGCACGCCGTATTCGGTCTCCAAGACGAAGGCGATGCCGCCCTTGCCGGACTGGCTGTTGACCCGGATCGTCTCCTCATAGGTGCGGCCGACATCGCCGGGCTCGATCGGCAAATACGGCACGTCCCATTTGTTGCGCCGCTTGTCCGTGTGGGCGGCCAGGCCCTTCTTGATGGCATCTTGGTGGGAGCCGGAAAACGCCGTGAACACCAACTCCCCCGTATAGGGGTGGCGGATGTGGGTTTCGATCTGGTTGCACTCTTCCACCACTGACACGATCCGCGGCAGGTCGTGCAGGTCCAACTGCGGATCGACGCCCTGGGTGTACAGGTTCATGGCCAGCACCACCAAATCGGCGTTGCCGGTGCGCTCGCCATTGCCGAACAGGGTGCCCTCGACCCGCTCCGCGCCCGCCATCACCGCCAGTTCGGTGCTGGCGATGCCGGTGCCCCGGTCGTTGTGGGTGTGGACGCTGAGGATGACCTGATCCCGGCGGGCCAGGTTGCGGCCCATCCATTCGATCTGGTCGGCGAAGATGTTCGGGGTCGAGGTTTCCACCGTTGCCGGCAGGTTGATGATCATCTTGGCGTCGGGCGATGGGTCCCAGGTCTCGATCACCGTGTTGCAGATGTCCAGCGCCACCGACAGCTCCGTGCCGGTGAAGCTTTCCGGGGAATACTGGAAGGTCCACTGGGTTCCGGGGCGCGCCTCGCAATGGCGCTTGACCGCCTCGGTGCCGTGGCGGGCCAACTGCTTGATCTCATCCACCTCCATGCCGAACACGTCCCGGCGCTGGGCGATGGAGGTGGAATTGTACAAGTGCACGATCGCCCGGTCCGCCCCCTCCAGGCTTTCGAAGGTGCGGTCGATCAGGTGATCTCGGGCCTGGACCAGCACCTGCGGCGTCACATCGGCGGGGATGCGGTTTTCGGTGATCAACTGGCGCAGGAAGTCGAACTCGATCTGGGAGCTGCTCGGGAAGCCGACCTCGATCTGCTTGAAGCCGATCTTCACCAGCAACTCATACATTTTCAGCTTGCGGGCCAGATCCATGGGGTTGATCAGGGATTGGTTGCCGTCCCGCAGATCGACGGCACACCAGATCGGCGCCCGGTCGATGCTGTTGTTCGGCCATTGCCGGTCGGGCAAATCGACCTTGGGATAGGGCTGGTATTTATGGTGGCTCCACATGGCGCTGCTCTCGGTTGACGGGCGCCGAAGGGCGGTTCGGCGCCGGGCGGCATGTCGCCCAAGCCAGAACCATTACAGATTTGGGGCGCCTTGCCCAACCGCCGTCGCGCGCATGGGCGCTATCCCCGGTTGGCCTCGAAGATCGCCACCGCCGCCGGCATCATCCGCTCCAGGTCCCGGATGCGGCTGTCCGGCAGCGGGTGGGTGCTGAGGAATTCCGGCGTCCCGCCAGAGCCGGCGGCCTCGAAATTCCGCCACAGATCGATCGCCGCGCGCGGGTCATACCCGGCCCGGGCCATCAGATTCAGGCCGATGGCGTCCGCCTCGCTCTCCTGGGAGCGGTTGAAGGGCAGGATCAGGCCCAGGGTGGCGCCATTGGCCAGCAAGCCCGCCAATTCCGGCGCCTGGCTGCCCAGCACCGCGACGCCCAACTGCACGCCGACCTGGCGGGTCATGCGCTCGGCGCTGTGGCGGGCGACCGCGTGGCCAACCTCATGGGCCATGACCGCCGCCAGTTGGTCCTCGGTCCGGGCGACCGTGAACAGCCCGGTGTTCACCCCCACCTTGCCGCCGGGCAGGGCGAAGGCATTCGGCTGGGGGTTTTCGAACACGGTGAACTCCCAAGCCAGGTTCGGGTCCGGGCTGATCGCGGCGATCTCCCGGCCGATCCGCTCCACGGGCTCGGTGAAGCGGCGGTCGCGGGAAATGGTCTCCTCGGACTTGATCTGGTTGTAGGCCTGGACCCCAAGGGCGTTGGCCTGGCTGTCGGGCAGCAGGATCACCTGTTGGCGCCCCGTGACGGGGGCGGTTTGGCAGGCGGCCAGCACCGCCAACAGCGCCCAAACGCCCACCACCCGGACCCATCGCGCGCACATCGCATGCATCCCGACCATATCCATCCCTTTCCTCGACCTGATTTGGTGTAGACCGTGGTGATGACAACGCGCAATCCACCCGTCGGATCCGGCGTCGGGGGCGTTCGGGGCGGCATCGCACCGCGCGAAGCCGACCCATCGGGGAGCATGACCGTGATCCTGATCAATGGAATTTGGCAAGGTGTGGGCCGCTTGAACCGCGTGCCCCTGGGGGCGATGGCGATCCGGCGCATGGTCGCCGGCTTGGAGCCGGTGGTGGTGCCGGTCTCCGACGATCCGGTGCTGGTCCGGGGGCCGGGCGGGATCAGGGGCCATGCGGCCTTGGCCGAAGCCTATGCCGAGGCGGCGGTGCGCATCGAAGCCCTGCCCGATGATGCGGTGCTGTTCAATTTGGGTGGGGATTGCGCCAGCGAACTGGTGCCGATCGCCAGCCTGAACCGGCGGCTGGACGGCGCCCTGACCGTGGTCTGGATCGATGCCCATGCCGACCTGAACACGCCCGAAACCTCGCCGTCCGGGGCGGCCCACGGCATGGTGCTGCGGGCCCTGATGGGGGAGGGGGAGGCAGGGTTCGAGGCCTATGTGCCGGCGCCCGTGGACCCGGGCCGGGTGATCCTGGCCGGCGTCCGCCAATGCGACCCCGCCGAACGGGACTGCATCCAGGAAAAGCACTTGCTGGAAATCGGCCCGGAGGGGTGGCCCGATGCCGCGATCGCGGTGCTTTCGGATCGCTTGGCGGCAGACACCGCCACCTACATCCATGTCGATTGTGACGTGCTCGACGGGGCCGCGTTCGCGGATTCGTCCTACCCGACCCCGGGCGGGCCTTCGGTGGATGGCGTGATCGGCCTGGTGCGGTGGCTGTTCCAGAACACCGCCGTCGCGGGTGCCAGCCTGACCGAATTCGCCCCCCATGACCCGGCCCGGGACCCGGTGCCGATCCGACGCTTGCTGGCCGAGGGCTTCGGGCTGTCGGTATAGGTCAAGGCAGCACCATGGGGCATAGCCGCTATCGCGCGGCGCCGACTGCCTGTGCGCCCGTGGCGCCGCCGAAACGCCGCGCCAGTTCTTCGATATGCGCCGGGCCAACCTCGCAGCAGCCGCCAACGATGGTCGCCCCGTGCGCGATCCAGCGCGCGGCGTGATCGGCATAGGCCGGTGGGCCCAAATCGACCCGCGCGGACAGCGCCGTGACAGTGCTGCCCTTTTTCATGAAGTCTGGGCTGATCTTGACGAAGCCGTTGGCATAGGCGCCGAACAACAGGCCCGCCATGGCCAGGACCGGCAGGGCTTGGCTGACCGCTTCGGGGATGGAACAGTTGATCAGCACGGCATCCGGGGCGTCGGTCGCGATCGCCGCCAGGGCCGCCGACAGCGGCTCCCCGGAGCGCAGCCTGGTGCCGTCCGCATCGTCCACGGTCAGGCCCAGCCAGACCGGCTTGCCATGGCCGGCCGCACCCGCGAGCGCCCCCTGGGCCTGCGCGATCGAGGCGATCGTTTCGATGATGAACAGATCCACGAATGGCGCCTGGATGCGGCAGATCTCGTCATACAAGCCGGCGGTCTGGTCCGCGGGCGGGGCGCCGTCATGGCTGTAGGACCAGCCCAGCGGCCCCAACGCGCCAGCCACCTGGCCGGCCCCGACCGCGTCCCGGGACCGGCAGGCGATCTCACAGGCCAGTTGGTGCAACGCTTCGAACCGGTCCTCGATCCCCGCCGGGCGCAGCCGGTCCCGGTGGATGGCGTAGCTGTTGGTCGTGGCCACCTGGGCGCCGGCCGCGAAAAAGTCGTCATGGACCGCCCGCACCAGGTCCGGGCGTTCGATCATGATCCGGGTCGACCACAGGTCGGTGGGGGCAAGCCCGCTTCTGTGGACCAGTTCCTGGCCCATGCCGCCGTCCAGGAGGGTGAGGGGGGCGCTGTGCATTCGGGCCATCCAATGAAATCGGGCTATATCGCAGCGGTGTGTAGGGTGTGTCCGCCCCCGCGTAAGCACAGCCGTCACCGCGACCCAATGGGTCCCGACCCTAGCGCATCGCGGTCGCGGTGATCGTGATGATGTCCTCATACACCCCGGCGGCCGGCAGATCGATCAACCGGCCGATCGCCACGCTCAAGCGATGGCTGTTGCCCAGATCGCCGGTGGGCCCCGATTCCAGCACCCGCAGGTCCCGGTCGCTCAGCGGTACCGCCCGGCCGTCCAGCTCCAACGTGTAGTCCACGAAGGCCTGGACCGACCGGTGTTTCAGCTGGCCGCCATTCTCCGACTTGATGGAGATCTCGTACCGCTCATTACTGCGCACGAACATGTCCACCGTCCGGACATCCGGACCCCTGTAGACGCCGAAATCCACCAGCACGTCCCGGGGCGGTCCCGCGAAATCCCGTGTGCCGAGCGCGAGGTCGAGTGACGGCGGCACCCGGGCGCTGACCGCGAAGGTGGTCTGGTCCTGCAGGTCGGCGAGGCCCGGCTCATCCGCGAAGACCGATACGACATATTCGATCCGGTGCAGGCCGCTTTGCGCCGACGGGCCGCCCGCGTCCGCGCGGATGAACAGGGGGAACACCTCCCCGCCCGGGCCGTCGGGAAAACTGCCCTCCAGCCGGGCGTTGGCGATCCCCAGCACATCGCGGGAGGTCACCCGCTGGCCGTTCGGGCCGTCCAGGATGGTAAAGCCCAGATCACCGCGCTGCTGGGTCGGCCGGATGGTGACGAAGAAGTCGCACGCCTCCCCCTCATGGGTGACGACCAGTTCGAACACCTCCAAATGATCATTCCGGCCGAAGGGATCGAAGCCCTGGCTGAAATTGCCCCGCCACACGACGTTGCCGATCGGCGACACCTCCAGGCTGCACGCCTCCAACGCCGGCACGGGGTCCGCCGGCTGGGCCAGCGCCGGGGGCGTGACCACCGCCGCCATCAACACCGGTATCGCGATCCCGGCCGCCGCCGCCGTCGCCATCCACCCCGCGAGCCCGCCAAGGCTGTTGTGCGCCGCCATGTCGCTCACCCTCCCCGCATCAGGCGCGCGGGCTGGTCCCGCGCCGCCGCGTCCCCGACGGTAACATGATCCCCGCCCCGGGGCGCCCGCCGCGCGCCCGGGGTCGGCCGCAGGATCACCTCCTCTACGCGCACCAGGCCCAACGCATCCGGATCCACGGTCAAGATCGCGGTGCTGTTCGGGTCATTGAACAGCATCAGGCGGTAACTTTCCCCCGCCCGCAAATCCTCGATGAAGAACCGGCCGGTCCCGTTGGTGAAGAACAGCACCGGCGGATCGTCCGGAGTGTCCAGCGAGATCGCCTGGCCGGCCAGCCGGCTGACTGGCGCTCCGTCGGGCGTGACCAGCCGGCCGATCACCGAGACATTGCGGTCGCTGCCGACCACGATCCGGGTGCCCGAGCGGAATTCCGGCAAGGCCTGCACCCTTTCCCCGCCG
>CAYNRD010000137.1:0-6251 GCA_964399515.1 uncultured Mycobacteriaceae bacterium
GGCCGCCAAACGACGCGGCATCCTGGTCACCAACACCCCCGGCGTGTTGACCGAGGACACCGCCGATATGGCCATGGCGATGATCCTGGCGGTATCCCGCCGGCTGTATGAGGGCGAAAGCCTGGTCCGGTCCGGCGCCTGGCAGGGCTGGAGCCCGACCGCCATGCTGGGCCACCGGGTCAGCGGCAAGAAGCTGGGCATCATCGGCATGGGCCGGATCGGCCGGGCGCTGGCTCGCCGGGCCCTGGGCTTCGGGTTGGAGATCCACTACCACAACCGCAATCGGGTCCGCCCCGAGCGGGAGCAGGACCTGCGCGCCACCTATTGGGACAGCCTGGATCGGATGGTGGCCAGCATGGACATCGTGTCGGTCAATTGCCCGCACACGCCGGCGACCTTCCACCTGATCAACCAACGCCGGCTGAAGCTGATGCAGCCACAGGCGCTCGTGGTCAACACCTCCCGCGGCGAGGTGATCGACGAAGCGGCGCTGATCTCGGCCCTGGAGCATGGCGACATCGCGGGGGCCGCCCTGGACGTGTTCGAGAACGAGCCGGCGGTGAATCCGCGCCTGGTGCGGCGGCCGAACGTGGTGCTGCTGCCCCATATGGGCTCGGCGACCATCGAAAGCCGCATCGACATGGGCATGCGGGTGATCGAATCGATCCGCAGCGTCGTCGATGGGCTGATGCCCCGGGACCGGGTGCTGGAAACCGAGTTCTGAGCCCGGGCCCCTACAGGGACAGGCTGTGGGTCCCGGGGCCAAGGGTGTTCAGAAAGCTGACCGCCCCCGTGACCTCGACCGAAAGATCGGCGCGCAGCGCGCCCGGGGTCAGATCCTGAGCCTTCAGCGCCAACTCACACGCCAGAAACCGCACCCGCAACTGCGCGCAACTGTCGATCAAGGTGGCCAGATCGGCGATGCCGCGATCCCGGTATCCGGCCTCGGCCTCGGCGCCGGTCAAGGCCGCCTGGCCCCGGGGCCCGAGCAGCCCGACCGAGGCCCCCGCGAAGAACATCACCACCGACCGGTTGGTGGCGGCCCCGGCGGCGGCCAGCACGAACCCGTAATGCACCCGGTCGAACGCCGCCGAGTGGAGCAGGATCGCCAAGTCGGCGCTCGGCGTGCCGCCGGTCATGCCGACAGGGCGGGGATCACCGGCCGGTCGTGGACGGACAGATCCAGGATCGATGGATTGTCCCCGCACAGCGCGCAGTTCGGGTTGGCCGCGACGGCGATTTCCCGGAAGGTCATGTCCAAACTGTCCAGCATCACCAGCCGGCCCGACAGGGAGCGGCCAATGCCCAGGATCTCCTTGATCACCTCATTGGCCATCATGGAGCCGACCATGCCGGCCAAGGCACCCAGCACGCCGGCCTCCGCACAGCTGGGGACGGCCCCCGGCGCCGGCCGTTCGGGGAACACACACCGATAGCACGGCGCCCCCCCACCCCGGTGGGAGCGGAAGGTGGACATTTGCGCCTCAAAGCGCAGCATCGCCGCCGACACCAAGGTCTTACCCAACAGATGGCAGGCATCATTGATCAGATAGCGGGTGTCGAAATTGTCCGAGCCATCGACCACGATGTCATACCGGCGCAACAAATCGGCCGCCGACTTGGCGTCCAGCCGGATCGGGATCGGCCGCACCTGCACTTCGGGGTTGATCGAGGCCAGCCGCTCGGCAGCACTGGACACCTTGAACCGGCCGACATTGGCGGTGTCGTGGACGATCTGGCGCTGCAGATTGCTGAGGTCGACCCGGTCGTCATCGATCACTCCGATGGTGCCGACGCCGGCGGCGGCCAGATACATCAACAGGGGCGAGCCCAACCCCCCGGCGCCGACGACCAGCACCCGGGCGCGCATCAGCCGGGCCTGGCCCGTGCCGCCCACTTCCGGCAGCACGATATGGCGGGCATAGCGCTTGATCTGTTCGTTGGTGAAGTCCATCGCGCCATCAAGGGCCAAAAACATTAAAAGACTTCAAACAGCCCCGGCGTTCGGGGGGCGGGAACCGGTTTGGCGCCGGTCCCCGCGCCCGACCCTCAGGCGTCGAGGCCGTCGAACAGGGCCGTGGAAATGTACCGCTCGGCGATCGACGGGATAATCACCACGACCATCTTGCCGGCGTTCTCCTCCCGCTTGGCCACTTCCAGGCCGGCGGCGATGGCCGCACCCGACGAAATGCCGCCCGGCAGGCCTTCCAGCTTCGCCACCCGGCGGGAGGTATCGAACGCCCGCTGGTTGGAGATCTGGATGACCTCGTCGATCAGGTCGGTCTTCAGGATATCGGGCACGAAACCGGCGCCGATGCCCTGGATCTTGTGCGGCCCCGGCGTGCCGCCGGACAGGATCGGGCTGTCCTCGGGCTCGATCGCCACGGTCTTGAAGCCGGGCTTCTTGGCCTTCAGCACCTCGGACACGCCGGTCAGCGTGCCGCCGGTGCCCACGCCGGAGATCAGGATGTCAGCCTTGCCCTCGGTGTCGGTCCAGATCTCGAGCGCGGTGGTCTCCCGGTGGATCTTGGGGTTGGCCAGGTTCTTGAACTGCTGGGGCATCACCGCGCCCTCGATCTCGCCCACCAGCTCCTCGGCCCGGGCGATGGCGCCCTTCATGCCCTTGGGGGCTTCGGTCAGGTGGATTTCCGCGCCCAGGAATTTCAGCATCTTGCGCCGTTCGATCGACATGGATTCCGGCATGGTCAGGATGCAGCGATAGCCCTTGGCCGCGGCCACAAAGGCGAGCGCGATGCCGGTGTTGCCCGAGGTGGGCTCGACGATGGTGCTGCCCGGCTTCAGGACGCCCTGCTCTTCCAGGCTTTCGATCATGGCGAAGCCGATCCGGTCCTTGACCGAGGACAGCGGATTGAAGAATTCCAGCTTCAGAACCAGGTCGGCCTTCAGGCCCTCTTCCTCGGCCAGGCGCTTGACCCGGATGAGCGGCGTGGCCCCGATGGTGTCCAGGATCGAGTCATAAATCTTGCCCCGGAACGAGGCTTGGGCGGCGGGCAGTTCGGACATTGGATGCACTCCCATTGGGGGATTTGGGATGGGGTTTCGTCCGCCCGGGCCTCCCCCAGGCCGGCGGGGCGGGGATCGGATCAAGGTCCGCGACAGATACCGGCCCCCAAGCCCCCGTTCAACCGAATTCGCGGAATTTCACAAGCTTGGCTTGTGAATTAATACAGGCACCCGTCACCTTACCCCTCGGGCGGGATGAATTGCTTGGCAAGGGCCAGGCCCTGGGCCTGGTAGTTGGAGCCGATGTCGCGGCCGTAGAGCAAATCCGGTTCCGCCAGCAGCGGCTCATAGATCAGGTGGCCGACGATCTGGCCGTCATCGACCAGGAACGGCACCTCATGGCTGCGCACCTCCAAGACCGCCCGGGCGCCGGCCCGCTCCCCCCTTGGCCCCAGGCCGAAGCCGGGGTCGAAGAAGCCGGCGTAATGGACCCGGAATTCCCCCACCAGCGTGTCATAGGCGACCATCTCGGCCGCGTGGTCGGCGGCGACGGCGATCATCTCCTTCGACGCCAGGATGTAGAAATCCTCCGGATCCAGCACCAGCCCGCGCCCGGCCACGGCGTGCACGGGCTCCCAATACTCTTGCCAGCGGTAATGGCGCGGCCGGTCGATATCGATCAGCCCGGCATGCTTCTTGGCCCGGTAGCCGATCAGCGAGCCCGGGCCGGAGCCGACCACGTCGACCGAGAACGGCAAGGGCGGCGCGGTTGCATCCTCGGGCGGCCGGGCGCCGTGGAGCACCGCCAGCGGATGGGCCTGGGCCCGCGCCCCGGCGACCCCTTGCTTGATGCGCAATTGCACCAGCCGGCTGCCGCGCCGGACCCGGATGGAAAACGCCCGCGGGCTGACCTCCACCCACAACGGCCCCCGGTAGCCGGCCCGGATGTGGTCGAAGGCGCTGCCGCCATCGGTCAGCACCCGGGACAGGATATCCAACCGGCCGGTCGAGCTTTTTGGGTTGGCGATCGCCGACCAATCCTGGGGCAGGGCCAACCCTTCCATCAGCGGAATGATGTATATGGCCCCCTTTTCCAGCACGGCCCCGTCGGCCAGCGGCACCTCATACTGGGCCAGATCCTGGATCCGGTTATCCACTCCCCGACCGCGCGCCGGCAGGAAGCTGGCGGCGACCCGATAGGCGACATCGCCCAGGCGCAGGTCCAGGCTGGCCGGCTGGATCTGGCCGGGTTCGGCCGGGGCCGCCATGGATATCCCGCCGTCCTGGATGGCCTGGCGCAGGCTTTGGCTGGGGAGAATTCCAGAGGCGGCGGACGGCATGGCGGGACCGGGGCTGTCGGACGGGGACGGGGTAACTGGGGCGGCGGCCCGGCATCTGGCAAGGCCGAAAACCGCGACCCTGCAAAACCCACATCAAAAAGCAGGGCTTAACACCTTGTCCGCGGTGGAAAATCCCCGGTTATCCACCTTATCCACAATGATACCCCCAAAAACGAACCCGTCCAAACATCACTATTGACTTAGATCACGTAGTCCAACGGGGTTTGGGGCACGTCGATTCCCGAGCGCCGGGCCTGTTGGCACAAGGCTTCCACGCTGATCCCGTCCAGGGTTTGCATGGCTTCGGTGCGCAGATCCTCCCACACCGGCCGGACCACCTCGACCGCGATGCGGGAGCCGCTGTCCGAATCCTGCGCCTCGGCGGACGGCTCCAACTGCGCCACCACCCGCACGATCTCACCCAGGCTGATCAACCGCCGTTCCCGCGCCAGGCGGTAGCCGCCTTTGGGGCCGCGCACCCCTTCCAACAGGCCGGACCGGACCAGATGCTGCAGCACCTGCTCCAGATAGCGGCGGGGGATGCCCTGGCGTTGGGTGATCTCGGCGGACTGCACGGGCTGGCCAGCACCGTGATGGGCGATATCCACCACCGCTTCGATCGCGAACATCAATTTCTTGGACAAACGAAACATGCCGGAGACTTTCAGGGCCGTGTCGGAATTTCAACCGGTGTGGGTACCGCTGGACCCAAACCCGCCATCGCCCCGGTCTGTGCCGTCCAACTCCGCCACCGGCCGCCAGGCGATGCGGGTCACGGGTGCGATGACCAGTTGGGCGATGCGCAGGCCCCGGTCGATGGTCACCGGCTCCCGGCCCAGATTGGCCAGGATCACGCCCACCTCCCCCCGGTAATCGGCATCGATGGTTCCCGGCGCGTTCAGACAGGTCAGGCCAAGGCGCAGGGCCAGCCCGGAGCGGGGCCGCACCTGCCCCTCATACCCCGGCGGCAGCGCGAACCGTAGGCCGGTCGGGATCAAGGCCCGGTCGCCCGGTGCCAGGACCACGGGCTCGGTCACCGCCGCCATCAGGTCCAGCCCGGCGGCGCCGGCCGTGGCATAGCCGGGCAGGTCCAGCCCGGCGCCATGGGGCAGGACGGTGATCGGGACCGGCACGGTCATCGGCGGACGAGGTCCGCACCGGCCGACCCGCCGCCGGCATCGGCCGCGTCGGCCGCTTCTGCGACCGGCCTGGGGAACCGGTCGATGATCCGGTCGACCAGCTTGCGGGCCACCGCCGCCTTGGACTGGATCGGCCAGTGATCGACATGGGTATCGCTCAGCACCAGGTGCACGGCATTGGACGCGCCGCCGAAGGTGCCGGTGCCGTCCGACACGTCATTGGCGACCACCCAGTCACAGCCCTTCTTCAGGCGTTTCAACTTGGCGTTTTCGACCACGTTCTCGGTCTCGGCGGCGAACCCGATCACCAGCGCCGGCCGGTCCGCCTGTTCCCGCGCCAGTTCCGCCAGGATGTCCGGGTTTTCCACCAGGCGCAGGACCGGTTGGGCGTCCGGCTGTTTTTTCAGCTTCTGGCCCGCCTCGGCCTCCACCCGCCAATCGGCCACGGCGGCGGCACAGATCACGATATCGGCGGGCAGGCGGTTCTGGCAGGCGGCCAGCATCTCACGCGCGGTTTCCACATGGATGACCGTGGCCCCGGGCGGGTCCGGCTCCTGGGTGGGGCCGGTGATCAGCACGGTATCGGCGCCGCTTTCGGCCAAGGCGCGGGCGATCGCGTGGCCTTGCTTGCCCGAAGACCGGTTGGCGATGTAGCGGACCGGATCGATCGGCTCATGGGTGGGCCCGCTGGTGACGATGGCGCGCCGGCCGGACAGCGGCCGGGCCGAAGGCGGCGGGGTGATGATCGGCTCGGTCGCAGCCGGGCGGGGAAAGCCCGCACCCGGCGTAGGCGACCCGTGGCCATCGG
>CAYNRD010000138.1:0-4626 GCA_964399515.1 uncultured Mycobacteriaceae bacterium
CCGCAGTCGATGCATTCATCCGGATGGATAACCAGGAAGTTCTCGCCCTCATAGAAGCAATCGACCGGGCAAACCTCGACGCAGTCGGTGTATTTGCACTTGATGCACACTTCGGTGACCACATACGGCATCTATGCGAACCCTTTGAAATTCGGTTTGGGTCCCGATGGCCGCGCGCGGCCGCCGGACCTTGGGCGGGCCTTGCGGCGCCGCCCCGATGGTAACGTCATCCCGCCTCGGGTGCCCCGTGCCGGGCCGCCGCCCGTTTGCGGGCGGCACCGGACATGCCGTCCGGCACATGCAGCAGACCCGCCAACTTCCGGATGATGCCGGCTTCATGGTCATGCAGGTCGCCGTCTGCATAAGTGACATCCCACAACATTTCAATCAGCCGCGTGCGCTCGGACACCGAGAAATGCGCAATGACAATTTTCACGAAGCCGTGCAGGCCGGACGCCTTGGCCACCGCCGCCTCGGCGCGGGTGATCAACTCCGCTGTCGCGTCCTCGCCCAGCTTGAACCGCCAGGCCAGCAATTGGCCGATCCGCTCCCGCTCGGCACCTTCGAACACGCCATCCATCATCGCCACCTCCACCAGCAAGGCCGCCGCGGCCAGGGTGATGTCGACTTCGTCATGGCTGCCCGAAGGTCCCGGGTCGCCCTCGAACAGGGCTTTCAAACGATCCAGCATGGCGGCGCCTTTCATGGCTGCGGTTGGGCGATCGGGGTGTGATCGGGGGTCAGGTCTTCGTAAAGCCCTTGGGCCTCGGGTGCGGGGCCGCGCCGGTCGGCCAGGGCGGTGACCCGCACCACCCGGACCCGACGCCCTTGCACGAAGCTCAAGGTCTGGCCCGGACGCACGGTGAAATGGGATTTGTCGACCGCCCGGCCATCGACCCGGATCCGGCCTTTCTGACACTGTTCGGCGGCCAGCGCCCGGGTTTTGAAGAACCGGGCATAGAACAGCCACTTGTCCAGACGCAAACCGGGATCGGTCAAGGGGTCATGTTCCGGTCTTCTTCGCCAGACGCAGGCCGGCCAGCTTGGCGAAGGGGTGGTCGGCGTCGATGGGGGGTGCGGGCTTCGGCCCCGGCGCGGGCCGATCCTTGGGCTGGGATTTGCGTCTGCGCTTGGTGCCCGCGCGCTTGGCCGGCGCCTCCTCCCCGGTGGGCGCGGCGGCGTCGGCCCCGGGCTGCGGGTCGGCTTGGGGCTGGGGCGGCTTGGGTTTGGGCGGCCGTTTGGAGATCATGACCCCCGTGCCGTCCTCGGCCTGGGTCAGGTGGAAGCCCAGATCGGCCACCACCGCCCGGGCCACGTCGGCGCCCAGGCCCAGGATCCGGGAAACCTCATCACCGGGCAGCGGCGCCGGCCCCTTGGCGCAGGCGGCGTGCAGGCGCCGCACCAGGGCTTCGGTCCGGTCGACCCGGACCCAAACCCCGGCCCGCCGGGGCCGCCGGCCACCGCGCCCGTCCGGTGCGACCGGCCGGAAGCCGGCGATGGCCGCCATCCCGGCCCCGGCGCCGTCCGGCCCGCCCGGGGCGGGGATGGTGATTGCGCCCGCCGCCGGGGGCGACAGGGACGGGTCGGCGCCCGTGGCCACGGCCCACAATTGGCAGACCAAGGCCCGGCGCCGGGGCTTTAACAGATCGGGGCAGAAAACGTGCACGGCGCCCAGCCGGACGCCGGCCTCGGCCAGCAGCCGCCGGTCCGCCCGGCCCAGGCCCTGGATCAGGTCGGCCAGTTCCACGCGCGGCAGCGGCGCCATCGCCTCGGCCAGGCGGAAGGCGATCGCCCGGGCGGCCCCGCTTGGCCCGTCCCGCCGCCGGGCCAGGGCCGACAGGGCGATGAGGCACGCCAATTGCCGGTCGATCTCATCCCGCAGCCAGCGGGACAGGCGCGCGACCGCCCGCTCCCGCTCGGCCGCGTCCAGCAGGTCGGTCGGCAGCATCACCACCCGGGGTGCCAGGACCGTATCGCCCGGAGCCAGGCGGGCAATGTCCATGCCGCGCCAGCGCAGCCGGCCCGTGGGCGTGATCCCGAACGCCTTGTCCGGATCGGCCAGCAGGGCCGCCAGCCGGTCGGTGACCTCGGCGCGCAGCACCTTGCGGGCGGCCGAGGCCAGGGCCCGTGCATCCTCGGCGTGCTCGGCCCGGTCGGCGGTGAAGCAGAACCCCTTCAGGGTGCCGGCGAAGCTGCCCTCGATATGCAGGGCGCCGTCCTTGTTGACCCGGCTGGCCAGCGGGCCGTCATGGCGCAGCCCCTTGACCAGGCTGGCCGACCGTTTGTCGATGAAGCGTTGGGTCAGCCGGGCGTGCAGGGCGTCCGACAGCCGGTCCTCGATCGCGCGCGTGCGCTCCTGCCAATAGGCGGCGTCGGCCAGCCAGCCCGGCCGGTGGGAAATATAGGTCCAGGTGCGGGTGTGGGTCAGCCGGGTGGTCAGGGTGTCGATGTCGCCCTCGGTCCGGTCCAGCCGGTCGACATGGCCGGCGACCCAGTCCGGGTCCAGGCGTTCCTGGGGGCCGGCCAGGTGCCGGAACACCTCCCGCAGCAGGCCGGTATGGGCATCGGTCAGGATCTTGCGGAAATCGGGAATTTGGCAGACATCCCACAACAGCAACGTGTCGCCCTTGCTCCAGGACCGGGCGCGCAGGTCCGGATCGCGCATCAGGCCCGACAACGCCAACTGGTCATCGGCCACCGGCGCCCGGCGCAGCATCGGGTCCGGCGACGGGCGGTCCAGGCTTTTCAGCAGCCGGTCGGGATGGCGAAAGTCCAGATCGATGCTGCGCCAGACGACCTGGCGCAGCATGTCGAACCGGTGGGTTTCCACCTGCTCGATGATCTCGGCGTCGATCTCACCGACGCCGTCATTGATCCCGAAGGTGCCGTCGGACCGGTAACGGCCGGCCCGGCCGGCGATCTGGGCCACCTCCGCCGCCCGCAGGGGCCGGGGCTTGAAGCCGTCGAACTTGCGCAGCTTGGCGAAGCTGACATGGGCGATGTCCATATTCAGCCCCATGCCGATGGCGTCGGTCGCGACCAGGTAGTCCACCTCCCCCGCTTGGTACAGATCGACCTGGGCGTTGCGGGTGCGCGGGCTCAACGCACCCAGCACCACGGCGGTGCCGCCCCGTTGGCGGCGCAGGGTTTCGGCGATTTCGAACACATCGGCGGCGGAGAAGGCCACCACGGCACTGCGCGGGGGCAGGCGGGTCAGCTTGCGCGGGCCGATATAGGTCAGCTTGGAAAAGCGCGGCCGGGTTTCGAACCGGCAGTCCGGCACCAGGTGCTGGATGATCGGCCGGATCGCCTCCGCGCCGAGGAACATGGTCTCCTCCGTTCCGCGGGCATGCAGCAGGCGCTGGGTGAAGATGTGCCCGCGTTCGGGGTCGGCGGCCAGCTGGATCTCATCGATGGCCAGGAACGCCACCGAACGGTCCAGCGGCATGCTCTCCACCGTGCAGATGAAATATTGGGCCCGGGGCGGGATGATCTTTTCCTCACCGGTGACCAGCGCCACCCGCGACCGGCCCTTGGCCTTGACCACCCGGTCATAGTTCTCCCGCGCCAGGAGGCGCAGCGGAAACCCGATCATGCCCGAGGCATGGCCCAGCATCCGCTCGATCGCCAAATGGGTCTTGCCGGTGTTGGTCGGCCCGAGAACCGCCCGCACCGTGCCGCGGGGGGCTGAAGGTTGTGGTTGCATGGGTCCCAAGGCGTGGGTCGGACCGGGGCTGCGAACGGCCACAGCCCACTGACATATTACGGCCGAACAAAGGTCAAGAGCTTATCATGCGCCGGGGTCGGAGCCGATGCCCAGTCCGATGGCTTGCGTGGTCCGCGGTCAGACACACATAACCAAGCGTGGAGTGTTCGGTGCATGGCTGAAGGGGGAGACAGTGTTGAGAGACGGCACGATGGATTCGGCCGCCAAAGCCGTTGAGGCCTTGACCGCCCTGGGCCATGAGACCCGGCTACAGATTTTCCGCCTGCTGGTGCGCGAAGGCCCATCGGGGCGGTCCGCCGGCGCCATCGCCACGGAAATCGGCTGCCCGAAATCGACCCTGTCCCACCATCTGTCACTGCTGGAGCGGGCCGGGCTACTGACCGCCCGCCGGCAGGACCGGCACATCTTCTATGCCATCGATATCAGCGGTACTCGGGCGCTGTTCGACTTTCTGACCGCCGATTGCTGCAACGGCCGGCCGGAGCTATGCGGCCCGCTGGTCGCGGGCGCCTTCGTCGGTGAGCTGGACCGGTGCGGCGGCGTCTGACGTCGCGGTTGGAGCCGGGGCCACGAACAGCCAGCGTCCCAGAACCAGGGCCAGCACGGCACCGCACAGCTGGGCCGCGATGAACCAGGGCACGTCCGCGGGCCGGATGCCGGAGAAGGTATCGGTCAGGGCGCGGGCGATGGTCACGGCCGGGTTGGCGAAACTGGTGGAAGCCGTGAACCAGTAGCCGGCGGTGATGTACAGGCCGACCATGCCGGCCACGGCCAATGTACCGTGACGCAGTCCGCCCAGGATCACGATCACCAGACCGAAACAGGCGACCAGTTCGGCGAACACCAGATTGGGCCCCAAGCGTATGGTGGCAGCCAGCGTCACCGCGTCCAGCGCGAAC
>CAYNRD010000138.1:4636-6249 GCA_964399515.1 uncultured Mycobacteriaceae bacterium
ACGACCATCGGCCGCTACAAGCTGCGGGTCATGTTCGGCATCGGAACCGGCGAGCAGCTCAGCGAACACGAGATTGGGCCCCGAGCGGATGGTGGCGGACAGCGTCACCGCGTCCAGCGCGAACATGCCGTGGGCCACCAGCGTGCCGGCGATACCGCCCAGGATCTGCGCCACGCCATAGCCAACCGCCAGGCCCGGCGCCAGATCGCCACGCAAGCCCATCACCAAGGTGACCGCCGGGTTGAAATGGGCCCCCGACACCGGCCCAAGCATGGCGATCAGCACGAACAGGATCGCACCGGTGGCCACCGTGTTGCCCAGCAGCGCCAGGGCGTCGTTGCCGCCGGCCATCTGCACCCCCATCACGCCCGAGCCGACCACGGTTGCGACCAGCAACCCGGTGCCCAGGGCTTCGGCGACAAGGCGGCGTGCGGGTGAGACGGTCATGACGTGCTCCAGCAGGGGTTGAAACCGCTTCACTCTAGCAAACAGTTCCAGAAATGACGAAGTATCCGATCGCAACCCTGCCCATCTCACGGCGCCGGCCCTTGCGCCCGGCGGGCCGCCTGCACATATCCCCGCCCATCCGGCCCCGGGTCCCGCGCCCGCCGGCCGGACCAAACCGACCAGAATGCTGAGGACACGCGGACCATGAGCGATACGGACACCATCCCCCCCGACGCCGGCGCGGAGGCCGTCCAACACCCGTTCCAGGCCGAGGTCGGCCGGCTTTTGGAGATCGTCGCCAAGTCGCTGTACAGCCAGAAGGAGGTGTTCCTGCGCGAGCTGATCTCCAACGCGTCGGACGCGTGCGACAAGCTGCGCTATCAGGCCATCGCGGCGCCGGACCTGTTGGCCGGCGACGCCGGGTTTGAGATCCGCCTGACCGTCGATGTCGAGGCCAAGACCCTGACCGTGGCCGATACCGGCATCGGCATGGACCGGGACGAATTGGTCGACAATCTGGGCACCATCGCCCGCTCCGGCACCAAGCGTTTCCTGGAGGCGCTGTCGGGGGAAGGGGCCAAGGATATGGGCCTGATCGGCCAGTTCGGCGTCGGCTTCTACGCCGCCTTCATGGTGGCGGACCGGGTGGTGGTCGAGACCCGCAAGGCCGGCACCGACCAGGCCTGGGCCTGGACCAGCGACGGCCGCACCGGCTTTTCGGTGGCGCCCCTGGCCGGGGACGGTGCGCCGGCCCGGGGCAGCCGGGTGATCCTGCACCTGGCCGAGGATGCCGGCGAGTTCCTGGAGCAGTCCCGCCTGGCCCACATCGTCAAGACCTATTCCGACCACATCCCGGTGCCGATCCTGTTCGGCGACGGGGCCGAGGCCGAGACGCTGAACCGGGCGTCCGCGCTCTGGACCCGGCCGAAGTCCGAGATCGCCGAGGACGACTACAAGGAGTTCTACCACCACGTCGCCCATGCCTTCGACGACCCGTGGCTGACCGTCCATTACCGGGCCGAGGGGATGATCGAATACACCGGCCTGTTGTTCGTGCCGAGCACGGCCCCCTTCGACCTCTACCACCCCGAACGGCGCCACGGCGTGAAGCTGTATGTGCGCCGGGTGTTCGTGGCCGAACAGGCCGAAGGGTTGCTGCCCAGCTA
>CAYNRD010000139.1:0-5465 GCA_964399515.1 uncultured Mycobacteriaceae bacterium
ATGGACCGGGCGCAAAGTGCCGTCGCCGAGTATCAGGACCTGCAGGGCCGCGCCTCCCAGGTGCAGATCACCTTCACGCTGATCTATGTGGTGGTGGCGGTGCTGCTGATGCTGGTGGCGGTGTGGGTGGGCATGACGGTGGCGGATTCCCTGGCGGCGCCGATCGGCGATCTGATCGCGGCGGCCGAACGGGTGCGGGCGGGAGATTTGTCCGTGACCCTGCCCGTGGTCGATGGCTCGGACGAGCTTGGGCTGTTGGCCCATGAGTTCAACCGCATGACCGCGCGCCTGAAACAGCAGCAATCGGACCTGATCGTCGCCAACCGGCAATTGGACCAACGGCGCCGGTTCACCGAGACGGTGCTGGCCGGGGTCTCGGCCGGGGTGCTGGCCTTGGATGAGCGGCGGCGGGTCACCTTGCCGAACCGGTCGGCGGTCGAGCAATTGGGGCTGGATCCGGAGGCGGTGAGCGGCCAGCCGATCGACCGCGTGTCCCCGGACATGGCCGATTTGGTCGCCGAGGCAGCCGCAAGGCCGGACCGGCCCCAACAGCGGCAGATCGCGCTGCGCCGGGCCGGGGAGATGCGCAGCCTGCAGGTGACCGCCGCCGCCGAACGCACGGGCGGTGCCATCTCCGGCTTCGTGATCACCTTCGATGACATCACCGAATTGGGCGCCGCCCAGCGCAACGCCGCCTGGGCCGATATCGCCCGCCGCATCGCCCATGAGATCAAGAACCCGCTGACCCCGATCCAACTGTCCGCCGAACGGCTGAAGCGCAAGTATCTGAGCCAGATCACCACCGACCCCGAGGTGTTCGTCACCTGCACCGACACCATCATCCGCCAGGTCGGCGATATCGGCCGGATGGTGAACGAGTTCTCCGCCTTCGCGCGCATGCCGAGCCCGCGCATCCGGCGGGCGGACCTGGTGCGGGTGGTCACCGGCGCCATCGATCTGGAGCACACCGCCCGGCCCGACGTCGCGATCACGCTGAGCGTCGCGGCCGGCGGGGACGGGGCCGCTGTGACCGGCGACGCGGCGCGGCGCCGGGCCGTGGACGTGGAGTGCGATCCGGGCCTGATCGCCCAGGCCTTCACCAACCTGCTGCAAAACGCCCTGGACGCCATCGACGCGGCCGACGACCGGGCGGCCGGGCAGGGCGCGCACGGCATCGCGGTGGTGATCGCGGCCTGGCCGGACGCCATCACCGTGCAGGTGGCCGACACGGGCAAGGGCATCGGCGATCAGGACGCCGGCCAATTGTTCGAACCCTATGTGACCACCAAGGTCAAGGGCACCGGCCTGGGCCTGGCGATCGTCAAGAAGGCGATCGAGGAGCATGGCGGGCGCATCGCCCTACGCGCCCGCGCCCCCGGCGAGGCCGGCCTTGACGGGTCCGGTGGCACCGTGGTCGAGATACAGTTCAAGCCGCCAGCGCCGGATGACGCATCGCCCGCGACCGGATAACGGCTGCCCAACGCCCCCCAACCGCGGCGCGCCCGCCCCCCGATGGCCCATGACGTGCTGATCGTCGATGACGAAGCCGATATCCGGATGCTGATCGCCGGCATTCTGGAGGATGAGGGGTTCCATCCGCGCGGGGCTGACAGCGCCGAACAGGCGGTCATGGCCCTGACCGACCGGGAACCGGAACTGGTGGTGCTGGACGTTTGGTTGCAGGGCAGCGACATGGACGGCATGGACATCCTGCGCCGGATCGTCGACCGGCATCCGTTCGTGCCGGTGATCATGGTTTCCGGCCACGCCAACATCGAAACCGCGATCCAGGCCATCCGCCTGGGTGCCTATGACTTCATCGAAAAGCCGTTCAAGGCCGACCGGCTGATCCTGTTGGCCCAACGGGCGATCGAGGCGGCGGCGCTCAGGCGCGAGAACGCCGAGCTGCGCCGCCGGTCGGGGGAGGACGCCCAACTGATCGGTGGCTCCGCGGCGATCCAACACCTGCGCCAGCAGGCCGAACGGGTGGCGCCCACCGGCAGCCGGGTGATGATCACGGGCGAGCCCGGCAGCGGCAAGGAGGTGGCCGCGCGCATGATCCACGCCCAGTCCAAGCGGTCGGACGGCCCATTCCGGGTACTGAACTGCGCCACCATGCATCCCGATCGCATGGAGGAGGAGTTGTTCGGCCGGGAGGGCCGGGGGACGGTCGATGGGGCGGTCAAGATCGGCATGCTGGAGCGGGCCGACGGCGGCACCCTGCTGCTGGATGAGGTGGCCGACATGCCCGTGGCCACCCAGGGCAAGATCGTCCGGGTGCTGCAGGATCAAACCTTCACCCGCCTTGGCGGGTCGGGGGCGGTTTCGGTGGATGTGCGGGTGATCGCATCGACCAACCGGAACTTGGACGAGGCGATGGCCCAGGGCCGCTTCCGCCAGGATTTGTTCTACCGGCTGAACGTGGTGCCCTTGCATGTGCCGCCCCTGCGCGACCGGCGCGACGACATTCCGGTGCTGTTGGACCATTTCCTGGACCGCATCTCCGAGTTGAACGGCTTGGCCAAGCGCCCGGTCGGCGAGGATGCCATGGCGGCCCTGCAGGCCTATGGCTGGCCCGGCAATGTCCGGCAGTTGCGCAATGTCGCCGAATGGATGCTGATCATGTCGACCGAACCGCCGGGCGACCCGTTGAGCGCCAGCGGCCTGCCGCCGGAGATCAGCGCCGTGACCTCGGAAATGCTGAAGGGCGAGCGGGGCAGCGAGATGATGAGCCTGCCCCTGAGGGAGGCGCGGGAGCTGTTCGAGCGGGAATACCTGCTGGCCCAGGTCACCCGGTTCGGCGGCAACATTTCCCGAACCGCGGAGTTCGTCGGCATGGAGCGGTCGGCCCTGCACCGCAAGCTGAAAAGCCTGGGCGTGCATTCGGGCGAGCGCCGGACCGAGGGGCGGGTGGCGCGGACCGGCGCCGGGTGACCGGCACGCTGGGGAGGGCGGGGCGATGAAGGTGATCATCTGCGGCGCCGGCCAGGTCGGCTCCAACATTGCCCGCTACCTGGCCAGTGAGAACAACGACGTCACAGTGATCGACCAGGCCGGGGAGCTGATCCAGAAACTGTCGGAGACGTTGGACGTCCAGGCGATCGTCGGCCACGCCTCCGAGCCGTCGATCCTGGAAAAGGCCGGTGCCGCCGACGCGGATTTGCTGATCGCCGTCACCCAGGCCGATGAGGTCAACATGGTGGCATGCCAGGTGGCCCATTCCCTGTTCGACGTGCCGACCAAGATCGCCCGGGTCCGGAACCAGGGCTACCTGGCCAAGCATTGGAGCCGGCTGTTCTCCCGCGAGCATTTGCCGATCGACGTGATCATCTCCCCGGAGATCGAGGTGGCCCGGGCGGTGCGCCGGCGCCTGTCGGTCCCGGGCGCGTTCGACATGATCCCCATGGCCGAGGGTAAGGTGCAGGTGGTCGGCGTGGTCTGCGGGCCCGATTGCCCGATCATCAACACCCCCTTGCGCCAGCTGACCGGGCTGTTTCCCGACCTGAACATCGAGGTCTTGGCGATCGTGCGCGGCGACCGGCCGATCGTGCCGGATTCGAATGACCAAATGTTCCCGGGCGACGAGGTCTATTTCATCGTCGAGGCCGGCCAGATCGCCCGGGCCATGTCCGCCTTCGGCCATGAGGAGCCCGAGGCGCGCCGGGTGGTGATCATCGGCGGCGGCAATATCGGCTTGTGCCTGGCCGAGGAGCTGGAGCGCCTGCACCCGGAGCTGGCCGTGCGCATCCTGGAGGCGAACCCCCGGCGGGCCCGGCAGATCGCCCAGCATTTGAACCGCTGCACGGTGCTGGGCGGCGATGGGCTGGACGAGGAATTCCTGCTGGAAGCGGACATCGCCGACGCCGAGGTGGTGGTGGCGGTGACCGAGGATGACGAGGTCAACATCCTCGCCTCGCTGTTGGCCAAGCGCAACGGCAGCGGCCGGGCGGTGACCCTGATCAACCACGCCACCTATGCCTCCCTGGCCATCCAGTTGGGCATCGACGCCGTGGTCTCGCCCCGGGCGATCACCGCCAGCTCGATCCTGCAGCATGTCCGGCGCGGACGGATCAAATCGGTGCACTCCCTGCGCGACGGCTTTGCCGAGGTGATCGAGGCCGAGGTGCTTGAGACATCAAGTCTGGCCAATATGGCGATCAAACATGCCAAACTGCCATCCGGTACCATCATCGGGTCGGTCATTCGCGGCGACCAGGTGTTCGTGGGCCGGCCCGGCACGGTGATTAAGCCCCATGACCGGGTGGTGCTGCTGGCGGGCGCCCAGTCGGTCAAGAAGATCGAGAAGATGTTCGCGGTGCGCCTGGAATTCTTTTGAGCGAAGCGGGAAGGGGGGCGGGCGCCGATGTCCAGGATAGCCTATGTCAATGGCCGGTACCGGCGATTCGACGATGCCGTGGTCCATGTGGAGGACCGCGGGTTTCAGTTCGCCGACGGCGTCTATGAGGTGATCGCGATCCGGGCGGGCCGGTTCCTGGACGAGCAGGGCCATCTGGACCGGCTGGCCTACTCCTTGGCCGAGCTGGAGATCGCCTGGCCGCTGAGCCCCAACTCCTTACCGCTGATCCTGCGCGAGGTGGTTCGGCGCAACCGGGTCACCCATGGCCTGGTCTATCTGCAGATCACCCGCGGCCGGGCGCCCCGGGACTTCAAATACCCCATGGCCAGCCACCCCAGCCTGGTGGTCACGGCCCGGGAGACCAAGCCCCACGCGCCCAAACTGCTGGAAGACGGCATCGCGGTGATCGTCGTACCCGACATCCGCTGGAAACGCCGGGACATCAAATCGGTCTCGCTGCTGGCCCAGGCGATGGGCAAGCAGCAGGCCGCCACCCAAGGCGCCTTCGAAGCCTGGCAGGTGGACGAGGACGGCTTCGTGACCGAGGGCTGCTCAAGCAGCGCTTGGATCGTGACCCAGGATGGGGTGCTGGTCAGCCGGCGGGCCAGCCCGCTGGTGCTGGACGGCATCACCCGGAAAACCCTGCTGGGCCTGGCCGAAGACCTGGACATGCCGGTCGAACAACGGGCATTCACCGTGGAGGAAGCCTATGGCGCCCGGGAGGCGTTCTTGTCCTCGGCATCGACCTTCGTGCTGCCGATCACCAAAATCGGCGACCGGGTGATCGCCAACGGCAAGCCGGGGCTGATCGGCGAGCGCCTGCGCGCATGCTATCTGGCCGAAGCGCCCAAGACCGGCGCCCGCGCGGTCGGGGGGTGACGATCGCCAGCGCGCATGACAATCTGTCGCATGATGGTCCGATCGGCCAGCCCGCCATCTTGACTGGCACGCCGCTTGGCAGCATAGAACAGTAACCTACATACTGTATCCGTGACGCAATCGCCGGCGGGTCTCCCTTGATACCGCCGTCGTGATCGTACAATAACAACCGAATAACTGCGACGGAGCGTCCTTCGTGTCAGAAAAGAGCCAAAACGTCCAAGACGTG
>CAYNRD010000139.1:5475-6155 GCA_964399515.1 uncultured Mycobacteriaceae bacterium
GAACTACATCCGCAAGAACAAGACACCCGTGACCGTGTTTTTGGTCAACGGTGTCAAGCTGCAAGGAATCGTCACCTGGTTTGACAACTTCTCGGTTCTGCTGCGCCGGGATGCCCATAGCCAGTTGGTCTACAAGCACGCGATCTCGACCGTGATGCCGTCGACACCGATTTCCCTGTTCGAACCGGCCAAGGAAGACGGCGCTTGATCGGGCCCGGGCCCGGGACCACCTAAGCGCGATGGACCATCGTCACAATTCGCCCGATCCCGCACCGGCCGCAGGCCGTCGCCCCGACCAGGACCCGGCGCCGGCGGCGGGCCACGGCACGTCGGGCCGGGCCTTGGTGGTCTTCCCGCGCCTCCGGGATCTGCGGGATCTGTCCATGCGCAGCCCCCAAGCCCGCCTGGAAGAGGCGGTCGGCCTGGCCGTCGCGATCGATCTGGACATTGTCTGGTCGGGCGTGGTCGGCAGTTCCCGCACGGTCGCGGCGACCCTGTTCAGTCAAACCGGCGTCGATGAAATCGGCCAGGCGATCACCGCGACCGAACCGGATGTGGTGGTGGTCGATTGGGCGCTGTCACCGGTTCAGCACCGCAATCTGGACCGTGCCTGGTCACGCAAGGTGATCGCCCGCACCGGCCTGATCCTGGAGATCTTCGGCCGGCGCGCCCGCACGCGG
>CAYNRD010000140.1:0-6128 GCA_964399515.1 uncultured Mycobacteriaceae bacterium
AATTGGGCGTGATCGCCGGCGGCAGCATGATCATCGCCCTGATCGCCAATTTCACCCTGTTGCCGGCCTTGCTGGCGGTGATGGGCACGCCCGCGCCCGCCGCCGATGCGGAAGCGGGCGGGCCGGGTGCGACCGCGCGCCGCCTGCCGGCCCGGTGGATCCTGGCGGCGGCGGCGGCCGCGGCGGCCCTGGCGGCCGCCGCGGCCGGCGGCGTGCGCTTCGATGTCAACCCCTTGAACCTGCAAAACCCAGACGCACCGGCGGTCATCACCTTCCGGGACCTGGCCGCCGACCCGCGCACCACCCCCTACCGCATCGACATCCTGGCGGCCGATGGGGTCGAGGCCGATCGGCTTCAAACCGCCCTCGCGGAGCTGGACGCGGTGGCGTCCATCCGGCGGCTGGACAGTTTCGTCGCCGCCGACCAGGACCAAAAACTGGCGCTGATCGATGAGATGGCCTGGGTGTTCGGCCCCACCCTGGATCTGCTCGATGACGCCCAGGCGCCGGCCCCCGGCGCCCGGCAGGACGCCATGGCGGCGTTCGCGGCGACCGGCCGGGCGTTGACCGGCGACGACACCATGGCGGCGGCGCTGCGCGATCTGGCCGGTGCGGTGGACCGGTTCCTGGCCGCCGGCCCGACCGAGGAGCAACTGCAAGCGCTCGAGGCCCGGCTGATTGCCGATTTGCCCATGGTCCTGTCCGATCTGCGCGCCGGGCTGGAGGCCAGCCCCTATGGCGTCGAGGACTTGCCCGCCGGCCTGATCCAGGACTGGCGCGCCACCGACGGCCGCCCACGGTTGGAGGTGTATCCGGCCCGGGACGTCACCGCCCCGGACGCGCTGCGCGCCTTCGCCGAGGAGGTGCTGGCGGTGGCGCCGCGCGCGACCGGCACACCGGTGGTGGTCACCCTGGCCGGGGAGGCGGTGATCACCGCCTTCGCCCAGGCCAGCCTGATCACGGCCGTGGTGCTGCTGGCCCTGCTGATCGCGGTGCAGCGCCGGCCCGCCGACATGGGCTTGACCCTCCTGCCCCTGCTGCTGGCCGGGGTTTGGGTCTTGGGCATCGCCGGGGCCGCCGGGCTGGCATTCAATTTCGCCAACATCATCGTGCTGCCGCTGCTGTTCGCGCTTGGCATCTCCGGCTGCATCCACATGGTCGGCCGCTACCGCCAGGCGCTGCGAGCGGGTGCCGCCGATCCAGTGGCGGCGGTGCTGGGCTCCTCCACGCCGCGGGCGGTGCTGTTGTCGGCCCTGACCACCATGGCGTCCTTCGGCAGCCTGGCCGTGTCCGAGCACCGGGGCACGGCGTCCATGGGATTGTTGCTGACCATCGCCATCCTGGCGACCCTGATCGCCAGCCTGATCGTGCTGCCGGCCCTGTTGCGGGCAGCCAGCCCGGGCGGGACAGGCCGGTGACCATGCCGCCGCCGCTGTCGGTCGGCGTGACGGTCAGCCTGGTGCTGCACGACCGCGCCGGCGGTCACGTAAAATGCTGGCAGCGCCTGGCCGAGGCGGCGACCGGCTTCCCGGAGGCGGTCGACCTGACCGTGTACTTCCTGGGCCCGAAACGCTCGGCGCACGCGCTCTCGCCCACCGTACGTTACCGCACGGTTCCCGCCCAATTCGGCACCGACCGGCTGCCGCTGATCCGGCAAGGCGCCGGGGACACCGACCTGGCGCGGCGCAATGTCACCCTGGCGCCGATGCTGCGCGGGCATGACCTGTTGCACGTCACGGACACCTTCGCCCTGTCCCGCACGGCCCAGGTGCTGGCCAAGCGTGCGGGCGTACCCCTGGTTTACTCCGTCCATACGGACTATCCGCGCTTCGCCGATATCTACACCGCCGAGGTGATCGAGAACCTGCTGGGCACGGGTGCTGTCAGCCGCTTTGCCCTAGACATGCTGGGCGCCCGGGCGCGGGCGGTCCAGGACGCGCGCCGGGCGGTCGACGGCATGATGACCGCGGCCGACCACATCATCACCAGCAACACCGAGGACGCGGCGGCCGCCGTGGCCCATGGCGGCCAGGCCCGCCACAGCCATCTGCGCCGGGGCATCGACACCCGCCGGTTTACCCCCGATTTGCGCGATTCCGCCGGTTTGCGGACGCGGTTTTCGATCCCCGACGGCCGGACGGTCGCCCTGTTCGTGGGCCGGGTCGACGACTCCAAAGGGGTGATGATCGCCGCGGAGGCGGTCAAGCAGGCGATCGCGCGCGGTGCCGATCTGCACCTGCTGGCGGTCGGCAAGGGCCGGCGTCAGCGGGACTTGAAACGGTGTTTGGGCGGGCGGGTGACCGTCGCGGGCCACCTGCCCCAGGCGGAGCTGCCCGCGCTCTATGCCTCGGCCGACCTGTTCGTGTTTCCAAGCCATACGGAGGTCGCCGGCAACGTGGTGGTGGAGGCGATGGCCAGCGGCCTGGCGCCGGTGCTGGCCGATGCACCGGCCCTGGTGCAGTGGCTGCGGCGGCCGGGCGAGGACGGGCTGCTGGTCGCCCCGATCGCGGCGCCGGCCTTCGCGGAGGCGCTGGGGGCCTTGACCGCCGACCCCGCCCGGCGCCAGGCCATGGGCCAGGCGGCCCTGGCGACCTCCCGCCAGCATATCGTCGACTGGCCCACCGTGTTCCGGGACGACGTGCTGGCGGTCTGGCACCGGCTGGCCGGACGGGCCGGGGAAGGAGTGACGGCATGACAACACTGGTGACGGGGGCCACCGGCTTCGTCGGCTCCGCCGTTGCCCGGGCGCTGCTGGAGCGGGGCGAGGCCGTGCGCCTGCTGACCCGGCCCGGCAGCGACCGCCGCAACATCGCGGGGCTCGACGCAGAGGTGGTCGAGGGCGACCTGACCGACCGGGCATCCCTGTCCCGGGCGGTGCGCGGGGCCGCGTCCCTCTACCATGTCGCCGCCGATTACCGGTTTTGGGCCAAGGATCCGCGGCAGCTCTACCAAACCAACGTCGACGGCAGCCGAAGCTTGATCCAAGCGGCGGCCGAGGCGGGGGTGGCGCGGATCGTCTACACCTCATCCGTCGCCACGCTTGGCCTGCCCAAGGACGGGTCGCCCGGCACCGAGGATACGCCGGTGGCCGAGCGGGACATGGTCGGCGACTACAAGCGCTCGAAGTACTTGGCCGAGGCGGCGGTCGCGGCGCTGACCCAGGCGCGGGGCCTGCCGGTGGTGACCGTCAACCCGGCGGCCCCGGTCGGCCCCCGGGACATCAAGCCGACGCCGACCGGCAAGATGGTGCTGGACGCGGCGGCGGGCCGCATGGGCGCCTATGTGGACACCGGCTTGTGCATCGTCGATGTGGCGGATGTCGCCCAGGGCCACCTGCTGGCCCATGACCGGGGCCAGGCCGGGGAGCGGTACATCTTGGGCGGCGACAATCTGGCGCTGAAGGACATCCTGGGGCTGATCGCGGGGCTTGCCGGCCGGCGACCGCCCCGGATCAAGCTGCCGCTTGCCCCGTTGGTCCCGATCGCCCACGGGCTGGAGGCGGTGGCCCGGGTCACCGGCACCACCCCGCCCGTCACCGTGGATGAACTGCGCATGGCCAGAAAGCGCATGTTCTTCTCATCCGCCAAGGCGGAAGCGGCGCTGGGCTACCGCCACCGCCCGGCCCAGGAGGCCCTGGCCCGCGCGATCGCCTGGTACCGCGACCAGGGCCGCTTGCGGTGACCACAGCGGCGCCGGCCCGGGACCGGTGGCGCTGGCTGGCCTGGGCGCTGATCGCGGCGGGGGCCGCCGCCAGCATCGGCATCCTGATCGCGGTCGGGTGGGAGCAAAGCCTGGCCTTGTTGGCCGCATCCGGTCCCGGGGTGGTCGCCGCCGGCCTGATCAACCTGGTCGCCGGCGCCTTCGCTACCCTGGCATGGCAAGCGGTGCTGGACGCCCGGCCCGGCTATTGGCGGTTGTATTGGGCGCGCTGGGTGGGGGACAGCGTCAACCGGCTGTTGCCGGTGGCCCAGATCGGCGGTGAGGTGCTGCGCGGCCAGCTGGCCCGCCGGCAGGGTGCGACCGGTGCGGACGCCACCGCCAGCATCGTGTTGGACCTGACCTCGGGCCTGGTGACCCTGATCCTGTACATCCTGCTGGGGCTGGCGGTGCTGGCCTGGGCCTATCCGGGCATGGGGGCCACGGCCGGCGCGTTCGGGTTCGGGGCCGTGGTGTTCATCGGCTTGCTGGTGCTGCTGGTCGTCTTGCAGCGGGGTGGCGCCTTGGGCCTGCTGGCCACGCTGGGCAAGGGCATCGCCGGCGGCGGGCTGGTGGCGGCCATGGGTGCGGGCATCGCCGCCGCCGACCGGGCGATCCGGGACCGCTACCGCCACCCGAAATCCCTGATCGCCTGCCTGGCCTGGCGCTTTGCGGCCTGGCTGACGGGGGCGGTGGAAACCTGGCTGATGCTGCGGGCCTTGGGGGTGGAGGCCAGCCTGGTGGATGCCCTGATCATCGAAAGCCTGACCCAGGCGGCGCGCAATCTGGGCTTCGCGGTGCCGGCCAGCCTGGGCGTGCAGGAAGGCGGCATCCTGCTGGCCGGCACCTTGGTGGGTCTGCCGCCCGAAGCCGCCGTGGCGCTGGCGATCGCCAAGCGCCTCCGGGACCTGGTGCTCGGCATTCCGGCCCTGCTGTGGTGGCAGGTGGCCGAATGGCGACGCCTCAGGGGGTGAGTGCGGACGACCTATCCGATCCGCGCTCGCCATGCATGCAAGAAGGCTGTAGCCGCCGCTCAAGACTGCCGGTCGATGACGAAGCGGGCGACGTCGCGCAGGTCGTCGGCGCGCTCGTCGAACGGCTTCAGGTGCCGGATCGCCTGGGTGCTCAGCATCTCGGCCTGGGTCTTGGCCCGGTCCAAGCCCAACAGGGACACGAAGGTGGATTTATTGGCCGACTGGTCCTTGCCGACCTTCTTGCCCACCACGGCCTCGGACCCCTCCACATCCAGGATGTCGTCGGCGATCTGGAAGGCCAGGCCCATGTCATGGGCATAATTGCGCAAGGCCAGGCGCCGGGCCGGGTCCGACCGGCCCAGAATCGCCCCGGCCTCGCACGAGAACGCGAACAAGGCTCCGGTCTTCAGGCGCTGCAGGCGGGTGGTGGTCGCCTGGTCGAAGGTCTCGTCCTCGGCCAGGATATCCAGCATCTGGCCGCCGACCATGCCGTGGCAGCCGGCCGCCCGGGACAGGGCCAGGACCAGGGCGCAGCGCACCTGCGCGTCGGAATGGGTGTCCTCATGGGCCAGGATCTCGAAGGCCAGGGACTGCAGACCGTCGCCGACCAGGATCGCGGTTGCCTCATCGAACTGCTTGTGGGTGGTCGGCTTGCCCCGGCGCAGGTCGTCATCATCCATGGCCGGCAGGTCGTCATGGACCAGACTGTAGCAGTGGATCAGCTCGATCGCCGCCGCCACCCGCAAGGCCCGGTCCCGATCGACCGAAAACAGCCCGGCACTGGCCAAGACCAGGAATGGCCGCAGGCGCTTGCCGCCGTTCAGCACCGAATAGCGCATCGCCTCGAACAGGCGCGCCTCGACGTCTTGGACCTGGGGCAGCAGGCGACGCAGGGTCTGGTCCAACTCCTCGGCGGCGGTGGTCAGATTGGTTTGGAAGTCCGGTCGAACGGTCATGGCACGGGCGGGGATTCGGAAACGGGAACGGGAACGTATTGGAGACCAGAAACCCGGCCGGGAAAAGCCCGACCGCGGTCAGGGGCTTTAAGCGCCGCCGCCCAACTCCGCCGGCCCGGTCGCCAGCGTGCCGTCGGCCTGCCGGCCGATCTGCTCCACCCGCATTTGGGCGTCGCGCAGCTTCGCCTCGCAATGGCGGCGCAGCAACGCCCCCCGGGCATAGGCCTGAATCTGCGCTTCCAGGGGTTGGGACGCGGTCTCCAGGGATTTGACGATCCGTTCCAGCTCATCCAGCGCCTCTTCGAAGGGCATGGCTTGGATGTCGTCCGGCAGGGCGTCGGCTTGGGGGTCGGCGGGGTCGGGCATTGGGGTAACGGGAACGGGACAGAGGGATTACGCGGCCATCAGCACATCGATATGGGCCATCACGCTGTCGGCCAGGGCGATGAGGTTGTAGCCCCCTTCCCGGGCGGAGCCCACCCGCCCCGCGCATACCTGCTCG